>CAIYFP010000102.1 GCA_903925515.1 uncultured Verrucomicrobiota bacterium | reverse complement strand
TTGTAGTAGAAACGCATCGTCAGGCTGTTCGCCCCGCTCGGCGTCGCGGCAAGGAACGGCGGCCGCCCCCGGTATTCAATCACGGACCCATCCGCCAGATTCCGGGTTAGCCGCAAGGGCTTCTGCGACACATCCGCCCCCGAGGCCAGCACCTCCAACACAAACGGCACCTCCACTTTTTGTTCCGTGCCAACATCCGTGAGCAACAGGGTGTAGGTCCGGGTCGGGCTGGTGGCATCGGGTATCCCGGAGAGGTAAATGCCCTCGGCGTCCGAATCGATCTTCAGCCATCGCGGCAGGATCGTCCCGTCCGCCTCCCTGAGGACAAGGCCGCCCGCTCGCTTCGATGCATGGAGATAGTTCGTGAACTCGCGCCCCGTCACGGCAACCGCCTTGGGCATCGCCACAAACGATGCAGACGACGCCACATAGGTGCCGGCAGCAAGATCGGGCTCCGTGTGCTGGCCGCGATAAACCCAGAAGGATTGCTTGCGGTCCCGCATCGTGAACCGCTTGTAATGCCCCAAGGGCCCGTCGCTCTCGGAGGCCTGCCATCCCTCGGGGTAGTTCGCGAGGCTGCTTTGCACCTCGACGTTGTAGTTCACAAGGTTCACGCCCTCGCCCTCCGTCGGGGCGGGCATGAGGGGAAGCGGCATGGGAGCCTGCAAGATCATCCCGGCGTCCGTCACATAGTCGAACAACCATCCCGCCGACGCCTTCTCCCGAAGCACCCGAAAGGCCTCCATGCTGGGGCGACCGTCCGAGTCGAAGTAGCCGATCAAGACGAATGGCTGCGAGGAGAAGCTGGGGCCGGACACGATGTTGAGGTCGTCCCTCAGCGCATATCCTTGGCCGCCGATCATCATCGCATGCTCCTCGTTGGGGTTGTAGCCATGCTGCGTGCGATCGTTTTGATAATAGATGGAGCCCTTGGCCTTGAGGCTTTCGAGGCCGCCCGTGCCCGCGTTGCTTGCAAGGACGATCTCGCGGGGATTGGCCGGATAAGCCAGCTCGTACCTCCCGATGCAGGCCGGCCATGAGATGGGCTCGATCCCGATGCCCCTTTGGACGGGATCCTTGCGAAACCACCAAACCTCGAGCCGGTTCCTGCCCGGGATGGCGTTCACCGGGATGATCGAGCCCTTGTTCGCCTCGTTGAACCCCGCAAGCAACGGGTCCTTGTAGGCCCCGGGCATGTAGGACGTCCCCGCGTCAAACCGGATGTGCCCCGCGAGATAGTCTTCGTCCTTTCTGAACCCGATCTCGCCTTCCGGAGCCTGGATGCGGTCCCCCACGTAGGCCACCTGCGACACCACGCGCGGCCCCGCCATCAGGTTCGCGAACACCATCGTCCTGTTCGTCGGGTTCCATGCCGTCAGGTTCGTGGCCATGGTGCCCGCCCAGTTCGTGGCCTTGAGGTTGGCGTCCAGCCATGAGAACACGCGCTCGAACACCGGCCCCTTGTCGGTGCTGTATCGCAGCAACGAGCGATGCGCCGGCTGCCTCGGCGTCAGGTACGTGTAGAACAGGAGGTCCACCGTCAGCTTGGCCCGCTCTTGGTCCAGCGGGTCCTGATAAAGCAGGACCGGGATGTTCTTCTGCTCCAGCCTCACCGCAGTCAGCATCGCCTCCTCCTCGCTGGCCGCGGTCGGCCTCACGTAATGGCTATATCGCGCCGAATCCGCCGGCCATCGGACCTCGTAGCGCGACAGCGTCCGGGGCCAACGCAAGCCTTGGTCACCCACCTCCATCCAAAACACCTGCAGATCATTCAGGTTCAGCGTCTCCCGGATGGCATACATCGTCATCGGCGAGTCATTCCCCGTCGGAGCCGACTCCACGAACTGCGGACCAATCGCCTGCACCACCTCCGGGTAGAGGCCCGTCGCGTCCCGGGCCGGGTTCGCGAAAGGCCGTATCTTGTCCCCGATGTCCACGCGCACGTCCTGTGGCGTGGGCTGGCGGAGCACGTCCACGATCTCATACCCAAGGTGGAAGCGGGTCCCGTCCGCCTTCACGTCGCCCAAAAGCTCCACAAAGACCCGTCCCTCGCGGTTGTAGGACAGGATTTGGGACGTGGTCTTGTCGAACCAAAGGGTCCTGGTCTCCGGGATCGCGTTCGTCACCGTGATCAGGCTCGATGATTGGTATTCCTTCTCCACCCGCTCCGGGATTTGCTCGTTGTACACGACCTTGATGTCCCCCACGCGGTTGCCGGGCACCAAGACGGGCTTGCCCGTCTTCTGGAACTCGCCCTGGGTCCAGTAGAAAGGCTTGGAAGGCTTCACCATGGATGCGGACACCACCAGCCGCTGCTTGACGGCCGCGTACCAGAAGCCCGACGTCTGGACCGCATACGGCGTCGAGGTATCGGCCGCATCGGTCAGGCGCTCCAGCGTCAACCCAGCAAGGGCGGGCGACTTGTCGGTGATGGCCGCGGACGTGACCCCTGCCCCGTCCAATTCCACCCGCACCGTGCCGGCGGACGCCACAAAGGCATGACTCACCACCACCCCGCCACCCTTGGTCGCAAGGTTGGTCGTGAATCCCTGGAGATAGCTTCCCGGGACCAGGTTGGGCACGACGACGGAACCGCCCACCAGCACGTTGAAGCCCTTCTTGCTTTCGGGCGTTTCCGCGAACAAAAGCTGCAACCGGTAGCGTTGGCCCGCTTGCACCGCGAGGTCCACCGTCACCTTTCGATTCGTGGATGACCCCGCCATCACCGTCCCCAACACGCTCGACAAACGCGTGTCCGCCGCCGTGTTCCCGAGGTTCGGCGATGTTCGCGTCGCGCCTTGCACCGGCGCCACCGTGACCCCCGCCGCGGGCGTGCCCGTGGTGCCCGCGCCAAAGTTGGCATCCCCGATGTTGCCCGGCGCCACCCCCCCAAGATTCAGCGCATAGGCGAACTCACCGACGGTGTCCAAGCCCTCGCCCGGGTCGCCGCCCGTGAAGATGCCAACCCGCGTCCCTGACGCCGGTCCCGGGGGCGTCACGGAACCCAGCATCCGCCGCCATGTGACTTCAACGAGGCCGGCCGAGGTTGCGAACACGGTCCGCGCATTCGGGCTCCAGTAATAGCCACTGCCCGCATGCTGGTTGGTCGTGTAGGGCTCGGGATACCAGTAGTCCTCCTTGCGAATGCCCGGGGGCAGCATCACCCCGTACTCGTCCACCGAGGGCACCTCCATGACCGCGCCAAAGAGCAGGTTGACCTGCCGGCTCAGGACGGCATGGCCCACCTTGGCGCGCATCAACACATGCGTGGGCTTCGCGCCGCCCAGACGGGGCAAGTCCAAGGCCACCGCGTTCGACACCATCGACTTGGACGAGTCCAGCAGGCCGGCCACGGGCCTAACCCCCGCGCCCACGAAGACCGCAGACTGGAACTGCCCCGCGTTGGCCTGGCTGGGTGGCAGCGGCGGCACCTGGGTGCCGGGCCGGGGGGCGCGGCCGTCGGATCCCGGTGGATTGTTGATGCTGTCGGAAAGCGGCAGGCCCTTCGCGCTGGTGATGTTGTAGGTGGTCTTGAACTCTATCAGTTCCACCGGGCCCTGCGGCTGCTGTGCCCATGCCATGGCGGCCATGAAGGGCAGCCACCCCAGCACACGAAAACGTCGAGGCATTTCCATGATAAGCATGATTTGGATTGCCCTTCGCACCGCCTACTTCACGCGCATGATGAACGCGATCGCATAGTAGGGCGGGGCGGTGCTGAACGGCTTCCCGGCGCCCGCCGTGTTCACCGTGACCGTGGCCGTGTGCGTGTGCTTGCCGGCGAGCGATATGGTCCCGTCCTTCGCATCGCCCGAGCCTTTGCCATAGTCCTTGGTGGACCCATCCTCCGGCTTCCCGTCGTTGTCGAACTCCGCGAGATAGGACTTGAGCTTGTGGCTATGCTCCCCGCCCTCCGCAACCGTCGCCGTCGCCGTGTGCGTGTGGGCAGGCAAATGATCCGTGGTCAGGGTGACCGCCGCCTTGCCGCCCGTCGCGCCGATGTTCTCGGGCGCGACATCCGCCCCCAAGGTCCCCGCCTTGTTGGCCATCTTCGACCCCACGACAAACCGGCCACGAAGGTCCGGCGTGCTCTGTCCCTCGGCCGTCTGGCCGTTGCAAAGCGCCCATCCGGAAGGCACGCCATTCTCGCTTCCAGACCACATGATGATTCCGCCGACGGGGACCGCGCCGGAGCCGCCGCCTGACGCGGCAGCCGTCTGCCCGGTGACGGTGAGGCTCTCCACCTCAAGGGACTTGGCCGTGATCTTGCCCCCGACGTTGAGCGCCGCGTCGGACTTGGGCGCCGCGTTGATGGCCATGCCGCCCCCGGCGCGCACGACGAACTGGTTGGGGCCGGTGGAGGCCACCTCGGCGTCCTGGCCGTCGCCCCACACAAAGGCTCCGTCGTGCCCTGCCCGCGCCCGGCGCCCGGCCGCGAGCGAATACAAGCCCGATGCCGTGTTAAGGCGCCCGCCCACGGTCGTGGCGTAGTTGCCCGAGGCCGCGTTGTTCACGCCGCCCAAGGCTGCGGAACCCATCCCGGATGCCGTGTTTCCGTTGCCGCCAGACACCAAGGAATCCGCGCCGGACGACATGTTGTTCTGGCCGCCGGAGATCGTGCTCGCCTCGCCGCTGGCCACCTGCGCCACCTGCGACGCAACCCGCAACACCTGGAGGTCCACCGCGCCCGTTCCCCGCGTGTTGCCACCCGTCGATTGGATGGCTTGGCTAATGCGCAGCCGGCCCGAGTCCGGCACGAGCAAGGACGTGCCGTCCGACGCCACCAAGCCCGTGGACCATCGAGAGAGGAAGGAATAAGGGGACGTGAGCAAACGAAGGCGCGGGGCGATCTCGGGGTCGCCGCCGGACAATCCCTTGACCGTGATGCCGATGTAGCGGTCCGACGCGGTGTTGCTGCCATACAAGGCGGACAACGTCCCGCGCGGCTCGCTGCCCTCGGGGGCCCCCTCGCCCAGCACTACGGAGAAGTTGCCCTTGTCCACCGTCACCGTCTGGGACTCCGCCCAGAGGCTGCTGCCGCCGGTGGGGCGGTCATAGATGCGAAACACCACCGTGTAGTTGACCGGGGTCGTGGCACCCAATGCGGCCCCCGTGGCATCCACGAGGTAACCTTGGTACGTCATGAAGTCCGGCGGGTTCGCGGTCTGGGCATGGGCCGGGTGGATGGGAGCCAGCAACATCGCCATGCCGATCGAGATGCCGGGCAGGATCGTGCGGAGGTTTGCAACGAGGCCACGCGTGGGGCGGTGGCTCGCGACGTTCATGTTGGACATGGATTTCATGGGGAGAGTTGTTTGCCTAGGGGTTCTGCAAGCGCTCATCGGGTCAGCGTCGAAATGGTGCTAATGCGGTTCAAAGAATAGATGCCCGCGGACCGGAAAGTCCGGACGTGCGGGCCGGAGCCCTCGATCGTCATCGTCTCCTCGTAGGTACCCACCCGGGCCCGGAATCCCGCCGTCAGGCCCTCGAAGTCGTCGCCGATCGCCCCGGGTTGCAACCGGATGGTTCGCGTGATCCCAAACGACTCCTGCCCCTTTGGCAGCACCGCCTCGAACGAGGCGTTCAGGTTGTCATGGTCCGGATGGTACTGGTGCACGAACGGGTTCGATGCCACCGCGTCATACGGGATGTTCACCACCACCGACATCGCGGACCCCTCGCTTGAGAACGCCCATGGCATGTTGCCCGTGGTCCAGGGAAGGTGGGCCGACGAAATGCGCCTCGCGGTCGAAAGGCTTGCGGCGTCCAGCAGGTGTTGACCCGTTGCCACAACCGTGTTGGTTGCCGTCCCGGTGCCCACAAAGACCCGCTGCAAAAGCATCGTGTTGGTCCCGTCGTCGTGGAGAATCAGCCGCAGCGGAAACGACCGCGTCACGCCCGTCAGCCGTTCCTCCATCGGCCTCACCGCGTAGGACCCGTCGTCGGCAACCAACTCGGGAGGCAAGGCGGACGGGTCCAGCCTCTCGAGCGTCAACCCATTGAGGATGGGGTCCCTCCCCACCACCGCCCCGGCCTCGGGCCCTGCCCCGTCCAATTCCACCCTGAGGATCATGTCCGCCGCGCTGAACTCATGCGTGACCACCACGCCCACCTTGTTCTTTTGCTCCGCGAACGTCCCCTGGGTCAGCGTGTAGGCCCCCGGGATGAAGGCCGGCAAGATCACTTTCCCCCCCACGATGATGTCAAAGCCACGCCCCGGCGCCGTGTCCCCTGCCTCGCCAAACAACAATTGCAGCTTGTACCGGACCCCGCGCTCCACGTCATCTGGAAGATCGCCCGGGCCGGGCTCGCGCTGGACGCCACCGACGACATCACCGTCTCCATGCCATCGTCGTTCGCCGTGGTTCCATAGGCCGGCGCCAGCCAGTTCCCGGTGCTGCTCCCCACCGTCTGTGCGTATCCCTCGACCCCCGTGGATCTCACGAAGTTCACCGAGCCCACGTTTGCATCCGTGGTGCCGCCCACGTTGATCGCGTAGGCAAACGTTCCCTCAAGGTCCAGGCCCTCGCCCGCGTCGCCGCCCGTGAACGTGTCCGCCGACGTCGTCGTCCACCGCCTCCCAAGCACCGGGCTGCCGTCGCCGTTGCGCGCGTATTGCTTCAGGTATTGGGTCACCTGCGACACCTTGGCATCGCCCACCCAAAGCCCCGTCGTGTCCTGCACCGTCGCCGCGACGGGGAAGTCCACGCGGAGGTCGCCGTCCGCATCCACCAGCCTCAGGACGCCGGCCAACCGGGTGCCCGCCGCAGCGGTCATGCGGGTGCGAACCACCCCAAGCACCACTTGGATGTCCGAGCCCGGCTGGCCCGCGGGAGGCAACACGAACTGGACGGGCCGGACCGGCTCATCCTCCGGGTTCGCCGCGGTCAGCGAGAGGGCGACGTGCTTCAGGCTGGCCGAGTCCAAGTCCCCGCGCACCACCACCGGCGGCATGCCCGGAATCACGGGCTGGCCCGTCGGAGGCAATTCAGACGGGATCATCGTGAGGCTCACCACGTTCGTCGTCGGCTTCGTGTTCCTAATGCGAAAGCTCGCCTGCGTGCCGTCCGTTCCAAAGTCGATGCCGGCCGACGGCACGCCCGTCACCTCGAACGGGCCAAAGTAACGCTTGAACCCGGCGTCCACGCGCATCCAGACCGCCTCGCCGCGCCGGATCGTCGTGCGCGCGTAGTCGAACACGCGCACGGGATTGGACTCCCCAAACGGGCCGCCCATGGACGCAAACACCTCGGCCCCCTGAAGCAAGTGCGGGGCGGGCAGCAGGAAGCGCTCGTAGGAAAGCGGTTGCGCCAACGGAAACCCCACGAAGTTCAGGCCCGTCACGGACCAGTCATACGTCGGCGCGGCCGGGCGCCCCTTGAGGCTCCACTGCATCGAGGCCACGCCGTCTGCGACCTTCACATAATACGCCGCGTTCGGCACCAGGACCTTGAGCGCCGACGTGGGGCCGAGGTTGCTGGTCCACTTCGTCCAGCGCGAGCCCGTCGTCGTGGGCAGCATGGGGCTGTCGATGAACTGCTGCCCCACCACGGGCGGGTTCCATAGCCAGATCTCCTCGATGTCCGACGTGCCCGCCATCACCTCGTGCACCGCCGCATGGCTGGCGTCCACGTGCAGGTACACCGCGTTCCACCCCCCCTTGAGGTCCGTGGTTTGCGTGATCCACTGGCCGTGCGCCATCCCCCCCAGCGCCAACGAACCCGTCGCCAACCAACGCCAAAATGTCTTGTGGGAGTTTGTCATGGCCAATGCCTCGTCAAAAAACCTACCTCGGAACCTGCGTGTAAAAATGCCATGGCGGCCGCGGGTCCAGCCTCTGCGGTTGTCCGATCGGCGCGGATGCCACGTTGCCCTGCCCGCCAAACGCCAGCACCTCCGTCCCCGTCCACCCATAATGCGATCCCGTCCGCCCCACGGCCGGCGCCCCAGCAGGCAAAGCCCGCCAACGATCCCCGGCCGGTCGCCATGCATGGCCCCCCGCCAAGGGCCCCGAAGTGTCCGACCCACCCAGCACCAAGAACTCCGTCCCGGTCCAAATGCCCCCGGCAAACTGCCTCGCGCCCGGCGCGCCCTGCGTGGACATGCGCGTCCATGTGCCCGCCGAAACATCAAGGACTGCACCGTCCGCCATGGACTGCCGACTCGCGTTCCGCCCACCCCAAACCAACAGCCTCTGCCCGTCCCACGCCCACGCATGGGCCGAACGTCCCGCAAACCCCGGAAGCGTCGGCAACGCCACCCATGCACCCGGCAAGCCATCCGCCCCAAACGTCAGCAAGGCCCCCGTCGCATCCCCCCCCTCCGCCGTCTCCCCGCCCCAGACCAACAATCCCGACCCCGTCCACAAGACCGTCGCCATCGCCCTCGCCGTCGGCGCGCCGACCGTCGGCAGGCCGCCCCACTGGTCCGTCGCCGGATCGTAGTACCCGCCCGTGTTGAGCAATCCCCCGTTGTTCCGCCCTCCAAAGACCACCATGTACCGCCCTGTCCACGCCGCCCCGTGCGCATGCCGCGCCGTCGGCGCCCCAACCGTCGTCGTCGCCTGCCATGTCGAGGCACCCCGCGCAAGTCGTCCCCCGGTGTGGAGGTTCGCGCTCCCGTAGCCTCCCCAGACCACCATCCGGTCCCCAGCCCACACCGCCGAATGCGCATAACGCGCCTCCGGCGCGTCCAACGTCGTGAGCTCGGCCCAGAGGTCCGACGTCGGCGTGTAGCGCGCGCCATGGGCGAGCGCCGCCTGCCCCGACCCGCGCCCGCCCCACACCCACCAGTCTTGCCCCGTCCACACCGCGCTTGCCTCCGCTCGTGCGCTCGGAACCCCGTCCGCCGACGTCGGCGTCCAGTTCGCCGCCGCGCTCGTGAACGCCCTTTGGTAGCCAGCCGCAATCAACGCCCCGTCCGCCGCCTCCACCGAGGCCGCCGCCCACGTCGCGGCACCACGCGTCAACGCCTGCCGAAGCGAGGCGTTGTCCGCCACCAACGCCGCAACCTGCGACTGAAGCTGGCTCACCTGCGCATGGGCCGCCGCCAACGACTGGCCCAACGCCGCGAGGTCCGCCGCCCGGGCGATGTCCGCGCCCAACACCGAGCTGTCCAGCTTCCCGTCCCCGTTCTTCTGCAACACCGACGCCGGCAGGCTCGCCGCGGGCACCGACGCGACCGTCCCCGCGCTCAGCGCCCGGATCGCGTACGGAGCAAGGTGCACCGGCTGCCGCTCCAGCACCGCTCGCTCGACCGGCTGCACTCCGGCGGCGGCGGTCGGCCGAACCCGGACCTCGATCCACCGGCGCGACCCGTCAAAATGCTCCGTCGAAAACGCCAGCGGCGTCGTGAACACGCCGCCAGCAACGCTCAACGTGGCCTGGATCGGCTGCCCCAACACGTTCCCTCCGGTCGCCGCGTCCACCAACGCGAATTCAAAGTCGTACGACCCGTTGGCCGCGCTGCCGTTGTCCACCAACCGCCCCTGATAACTGATCGCCGACTGCCCCGACGCTCCCTGCCCGTGCACCCGCGGGGACGGCCCCAGCCCGCTCATCCATGCCGACGCAACGACACCCAGGACGAGAAGCGCAGGCCCCCGCTGCACGAGGCCGGACCGAGGACCCGTGGAGGCAAGTGCGTGCGAGGCCCATCCTTGCGAAAGGCGCCGGGAAAGCGCGGGGCAGGCCGATCGAAGGCACCCAAACAACACGCGACGCAGCTCCCGCGGCAGAGGGCCCAGCATGCACCACCGCCCCGACCCCATCGTCCCATCAAGGGACCATCGCCTGCGCGCACGACCCTCGGCCGAGCCAGAGCCCGGCCCCGTCGCGCACGCGCCGTCCTTCGGCAGGCTCACCTCGGAAAGGGAAGGAAACCTCACCCGCGCATGCTGGCATGAACCCCGCCCCCCTGTCTTGTCGGCCAAAAGCCGGACACGACACTCCCCGCCCGTCGTCGCCTTGTCCGCCGAACAGCCGACAAGCCTGCCCCGTGCACCCATGCTGGTCGCTAGTGTCGTGTCTCACAAATCGCTGGTGTTTGGTTGCTCCAAGAATGCCCCGGGGCAAGGCGTGATGACGGAGCATACCCGCAGCGGTCTGTGACGGACGAAGAACGAAGCCCCGGGGCATTCTTGGAGCAACCCGAAGGGCCGCGGCTCTTTTCGCGTCCCACGTCGTGGCTCGCTCCTCACAGACCTCTGCGGGTCTGCTCGTCCCTCGCGCCTCGTTGGACACGAAAATCCCTCGCGGCGAAACACCAGCCATTGGTGAGACACGACACTAGCCCTCGCCCCGGAGAAACCTCGCCGCGGCCTCCGTCCGGGACGTCACGTGCAGC
>CAIYFP010000101.1 GCA_903925515.1 uncultured Verrucomicrobiota bacterium | reverse complement strand
TGATCCTCTGCGTCTCAGCGTCTCTGCGGGCGGATCAACCTCATGCACCGGGAGACGCTCCTCCGTGGCTTCCCATGGCATCGGCTGCTGTGGGAGTGGGCTGGGTTCAAGAACTTCTTACGCGGGGATCAGGGCACCCGAACAACGCCTTGACCCCAAGGAAGGCGACTTTCTAGGGTGGCGGTCCTTTGCCGAACCGGAACAAGCCGGGCGGCGCTTGAACGAGCAAGGTATTCATCTGGCGGGGTCGCACCCCGCGATAAGGCAACAACGTGAACGTTTCCGTCGAGAATCTGGGTCCGTGCAAGAAGCTCCTCCGAGTGGAGGTGCCCGTGGAGAAGGTCAACGCCGTGTTTGACCAGGTCGCGGGCGAGTTCCAAAAGGCCGTGCACCTCCCGGGGTTCCGCCCGGGCAAGGCCCCGCGGCACCTCATCCTGCGGTCATACGAGCCGAAGATCGAGGAGGAGGCCCGCAAGAAGCTGGTGCAGGACAGCTTTCGGGACGCCGCGCGCCAGGAGAACCTGAGCGTGGTGGTGACGTTGGGCGTGGAGGAGCAGCAGTTCGGGCGGAACCAGTCGCTCCAGTTCACCGCGACGGTGGAGGTGGCCCCGGCCTTCACGCTCCCCAACTACAAGGGGATTGCGGCCAAGCGCGAGCTGACGGTTGCTACCGACGCCGACGTGGAGCGAGCGCTGGGCATCCTGCGGGAGCAGCAGGCGAAGTTCGAGGACGTCCAGCGTCCCCTCCAGGAGGGCGACGTGGCCGTGGTGAACTACAGCGGGACGTGCGAAGGGCAGCCGTTGACGGCGCTTGCTCCCACGGCCGCGGGGCTCACCTCCAAGGAGAATTCATGGGTGCTCGTGAAGCCGGGCTCGTTCCTGCCCGGGTTCACGGAACCGTTGGTCGGGGCCTCCGCAGGCGACAAGCGGACCGTCGCCATCACCTTGCCCGACGACTTCGTCCACAAGGAGTTGTCCGGGAAGGCCGTGGTGTACGAGGTCACCGTGACGGGCGTGAAGCAGAAGATCCTGCCGGAGGCCGACGACGCGTTTGCGAAGTCCTTCGGGGCGTCCGACATGGGGGTGTTGCTTCAGGGCATCCGGAACGACCTGCAACGGGAGCTCGACACGCGCCAGAAGCGAGCCGTGCGCGACCAGCTGCTGAAGGCGTTGATGGCGCAGCTGGAGTTTGATCTGCCCGAGAGCATCGTCGCGAGCGAGACGCGGTCCATCATCTACGGCATCGTCAACGAGAACCAGCAGCGCGGCATCCCCAAGGAGGCGATCGATTCGCGCAAGGACGAGATCGCCGGCAACGCTGCCGCCAGCGCGCGCGAGCGGGTCAAGAGCGCCTTCATCCTCAACCGCATCGCCGCCGAGGAGAAGTTGTCCGTGTCCGACCGCGAGCTGACGCAGCGGGTGCTGTTGCTGGCCCGGCAAAACAACACGACGCCCGAGAAGATGGTGAAGGCAATCCAGGAGAGGAACGCCGCCAGCGAAATCCAGCAGGACATCCTCATGGGCAAGGTGCTCGACTTCCTCGAGATCAACGCCGCCATCGAGGACGTCTCCCCCTTGCCGCCCGCCGCCCCGGCCGCGTCCTGACGCGTCCCGTGTGCCGCGGCCGGACGGACGGCCCCACGACCCATGGCGCTGGCACGGGGCGGTGCGCCTTGGCCGGGCCCTTGCGGTTGGGAGGGAAGGGCTTGCGCCGCAGGTTCCGTCGCAAGCCGAGGAATCCACGAGGCGCGGGCCACTCCCCGCGTCATGCGTGCTGGATTTTTCCCACGCCAAGCCGCCAAGGGGGCTGCCTTTTCAAGGCGTGGGCGCCGCCGCGTGAGGCAAGAACCGGGCACTCAAGAACCGGTTGCATGCGGACCTGGGTCCCATGTGGGGGATGGCCTCCCGACCTGGTGTCGTGTCTTACGAATGGCTCGTGTTTCGACGCGAGGGATTTTGGTGGCCAACAAGGCGCGAGGCACGAAGCGGGACACGGGACGAGCCGCGGGGCCTCGGGCGGCTTCAACCGGCGTCGCGCGAGCCATGGCCGGATTGCGTTTGGAGGCGTTGTTTGAGGGCGGGGTGGTCCCGGACAATCCTTCACCGATACGGAGCGCGGCCCAGCATGCGGCGGGCGTTTCCCGAAACGTCCGGGTCCTTGTCACGCGATAGCTCGTCCAGCAACGCCCGGGCGTCGGGCAAGGCATCCTTGTCCACCCGATCCATGGCCGCGACGACCACGACCCGCGCACGGGTGTCCAAGGAAGGCAGCATCGACCGCAGATCCCGCAGCAAGGCAGTCGGCGGGGACGGGTTCCCGGCGAGCGCCAACGCGACAACCCGCCATGCGCGATCCGTGTCCACCCGCCTTGCGTGGGCCAGCCACTCCAAACGCCTTGGTTCCGGCGTCGAGCCATGCGCCGTCCATGCGGTCTCGAGGTTGGCCCAACGGTCTCCCGAGTCCGAGAAGGGCACCCGCGCCCGAAGCCATGCCGGCAACGCGCTTCGGTTCCGCACCAGCCATGCTTCCAGTCGGCTCTCGGGCCGGGTGGCCTCCGACATGAGGAAGCGTCAATCCGGGTCTTGGAAGCCCGCCGCATGACGCCGGGCCTCGGTCCAGAACGATTCCATCTTGTTGAACCGCCGCGCGACGGCCCATGCCTGGGCGCGGCTCGTGTCGTGCGACCGAAACCCGAGCCATGACGCCGTCGCGGCGAGCGCCGCAAGGAGCGTCAACCATGGCCAGAACCTGCGGCGGCGTCGGCCGGGGGATGTTTCGGTTGGAATCATCCTGGAAACGTCAGTTGCAGGGGGCTTCATGGAAGGGAAAAGGCCATCCGATCAGGGCAGACGGACCCTTTGGGTGAGACCGAAATGGCCCGGTCCGGATGGCTTTCGGGTGCCCTAACCCAGCGGCAACGTGGCAGAGCCGTCTCGGCTCTGGCCCGGGCATGGCCAGCGGCAAGATGCCGCTGCCACTTTGCCCGTGGGCGCACGAAGTCGCAGCATCCTCGCCGTCCCTTGAGGGCACGCGGTTCATGCAGCATGAGGCCGGGCGAAGACGCGGCGCCGGTCGGCCTCGGAGAGTTCCACCCAGCGGCCGGGGGCGAGGGAACCCAGTTCATAGGAACCGATGCGCACGCGCATGAGCCGCAGCGTGGGATGTCCGATGGCGGCGGTCATGCGACGCACTTGGCGATTGCGTCCCTCGGTGAGCTCGAGGCCGATCCAGCAATCGGGGACGTTGAGGCGATGGCGGATGGGCGGGGTGCGAGGCGGGAGGAGGGGCTGGGGCTGCAGCATCCATGCGCGGCAAGGTCGCGTGCGAATGCCCTGCACCATGACGCCGCTTGAGAGCCGGGCGAGGGCGTCGGGGGCCGGGACGCGTTCCACCTGCGCCCAATAGACGCGGGGATGCGCGCCGGAGGGGTCGAGCAAGCGGCTGTTCAGGCCGGGCTCGTCGGACAAGAGAAGCAAGCCCTCGGAATCCGCGTCGAGGCGGCCGAGTGGATAGACGCGGGGCGGCAACCCGAGGCTGGCCAACGTCCCGTTGGGGGATCCGTCGGGGGTGAACTGGCTCAGGATTCCATACGGCTTGTGGAGGGCGACGAGCAAGGTGGAGAGGTTGAGGCGCGAGGGTTGGGCATGGCCAGCGCCGACTTGGCGTCCGGGTCCACGCGCAAGGCGCATTTCGGCGGCCGATGTTCAGCGGCGCATTTCGGCGGCGAGGTACCGGCCGGTGAGGCTGGCCGGGCAGGCGGCGACGTGCTCGGGGGTGCCGGTCGCCACGAGGCGTCCGCCGTCGGCGCCGGCGCCGGGCCCGAGGTCGATGAGCCAGTCCGCCTGCCGGATGACCTCCATGTTGTGCTCCACGACGAGCACCGAGTGGCCTGCGTCCACCATGCGATGGAACACCGTCATGAGGACCCGGACGTCCTCGAAGTGGAGGCCGGTGGTGGGCTCGTCGAACACGAACAAGGTGGAGCGGCCGGCGTCCTTTCCGGCGGGCGTGCTCCATTCGGCGAGGTGGCTGGCGAGCTTGAGCCGCTGGCATTCGCCTCCCGAAAGGGTGTTCACGGGCTGGCCGCAACGAAGGTAGCCGAGGCCGACGTCCGCGAGGTGCGCCAGTCGTTCGGCCGCGCGGCCGGCCGCGCGCGAGCCTTTCATCGCGCCGAGGAACGACACCGCGTCCTCGATCGTCGCCTCCAGCAGGTCCCCGATGGACCATGTGCGGCCGTCCGGAGCCTCCACCTTCACCGCGAGGACGTGCTCTTGATAGCGCCGCCCATGGCACGCGGGGCAGCGCACGTACACGTCGGACAGGAACTGCATCTCGATCTTCTCGTGCCCGGCCCCGCCGCAGCGGGCGCAGCGGCCTTGGGCGGAGTTGAACGAGAACGCGCCTTCGGGAAGGCCAGCGGCGCGCGCGGCGGGCGAGTCGGCCCATGTGGAGCGCACGAAGTCGAACGCGCCCACGTACACGGCGGGGTTCGACCGGGGGGTGCGCCCCAGCGAGGCTTGGTCCACAAGCAACACCCCGGAAAGCCCGGGCGTCGGTCCCAGCCATGCCTCGGAAGTCGTTGGACCGGCCTCGCCTGCGCCGTCGGCGTCACCGTCGGCCGCCGAGGTTCCCTCCCCGTCGCCCTCGCCCGGCCGAGCCGCGCCCGTGCCGAGCCGGGCCTCCATCAAGGGGAGCAACACCTCGCGCACGAGCGTGGTCTTGCCGGACCCCGACACGCCGGACACGACGACGAGGCGGCCGAGCGGGATGTCCACGTCGAGGTTCCTCAGGTTGTGGCGGGTGGCGTGTCGGAGCCGGAGGACGGAGGCCGAGTCGTCATCAAGCCGCACGGGACGTCGGGGCGGCTCGGGCAGCGAGCGTCGGCCCGTCAGGTAGTCCGCCGTCAAGGAACCCACGGCCCCGGCCAACGCCGAGGGCGGCCCATGGAAGACGAGGTTGCCGCCGGTCTCGCCATGGCCGGGGCCAAGGTCCACGAGATGGTCCGCCGCGCGCATGACGGCCGGCTCGTGCTCCACGACCACCACCGTGTTTCCATGGTCCCGAAGCCGCGAAAGAATCCGCACCAGCCGGTCGGTGTCGGCCGGGTGCAGTCCCACGGAGGGCTCGTCGAGGACGTAGAGGGTGTTGACGAGGCGGGACCCGAGGCATGTGGTGAGGTTGACCCGGGCGGTCTCGCCGCCGGAGAGGGTGCGCGTGGGGCGATCGAGCGTGAGGTAGCCGAGGCCGGCCTCGACGAGGTAGCCCAGCCGGGAGCGCATCTCGCCGAGGACCTGCCCGAGGGGCTCGTGCGGCGCGGGCCGATGCTCGGCCAGCAACGCGTCCGCGAGCTCCAGCGCCCGTGCGACGGGCAGGCCGTTGAACGTCGCCAGCGTGATCGATTCCTCCCCGGCCGACGCCGCGGCGGCGGCGGGCAGGGGCAACCGGTGCATCAACGATTCCGGGTTGAAACGCCGCCCGTCGCACGCGGGGCACGTCCGGTAGCTCCGGTACCGCGACAGCAACACGCGCACGTGCATCTTGTACGACTTGCTTTCCAGCCACCGGAAGTAGCCGCGCACCCCGTACCACTTTCGCGGCCAGTTGTGGTCGTTGTCGTCCGGGTCGTACCCCGCGTCGCCTTCCATCACCCACCGGCGATGCGCCTCGGGCAGGTCGCGGAACGGCACGTTCATCGCAACCCCGGCCCGGCGCGCCGCCTTGGCGAGGTCCGCCTGGCATTCCGCGCTCATCCCCGTTTGCCATGGCCGGACGGCGCCCGCGGCCAGCGACAACGAGCGGTCTGGCACGGCGAGGTCGGGGTCGATGCCGATCACCCGGCCGAACCCCTTGCACTCGGGGCAGGCGCCGAGGGGATGGTTGAACGAGAACAACGCCGGCGTGGGCTCCCGGTACCCGACATCGCACGCGGCGCAATGGAACCCGGCGGTGAACGAGCGCCATGCCCGGCCCTCCGCGTCCCGGACCGTGAGGCGACCGCGCCCGAACTGGTACGCCTGCTCGCAGGCCTCCACGAAGCGCGCGCGCCCGGAGTCGTCCATCCGCACACGGTCCACCACGACGACAAGGCTGGAGGGCGGGTTGGCGACGAGGACCTCGGCGACGTCGTCGAGACGGCGGACGCGCCCGTCTTCGAGAACGCGGACGAAGCCTTGCTTGCGGACAAGGTCCAGTTGGTCGGCGACGGCCAGCTTGTCGGTCAACGGCAGGTCAAACGTCACCATGCGCTCGGCGGGGACGGCGGGCGCGGACGTGGGCGACGGGAGGGCGAGATAGGGGGCGGGTGCGTCGCGCAGGACGGGCCCGGGAGCGGATGCGCGAGGAAAGGCGGACGGCGCGACGCCCCCGCCATGGGCGGCGGTTTCGGGGTGGCCTGAAGCCTGCCCGGGACCGCGAACGACCTCGGACCAGACGAGCTGCGGGGGCTCGCGCCGGACGGCGCGATGGCAGCGTTGGCAATGGAGGACGGAGAGCTGGTGCCAGAGGGCCTTCGCGTGTTCCGAGAGGTCCGTCATGGTGCCCACGGTGGAGCGGGTGGTGCGGACGCTGTTGCGCTGCTCGATGGCGATGGCCGGGGGAATGTTCTCGATTCGGTCCACGGCCGGCTTGTCCATGCGGTCGAAGAATTGCCGGGCGTAGGGCGAGAACGTCTCGATATAGCGGCGTTGCCCTTCCGCGTAGAGCGTGTCGAAGGCGAGGGAGCTCTTCCCGGAGCCGCTGAGGCCCGTGACCACGACGAGGCGGCCCATGGGGAGGTCAAGGTCGAGGTTGCGCAGGTTGTTCTGCCGCACGCCCCGCAGGCGGATGGAACGAGGATCGGGGCGCGTCGCCGCGCCACTCGGTTTCGACATGGGCGGCCATGGTATTCCTGATGCCCCCGCGGTCAAACCGCCCGGTGGCCCCTGAATCCCCACGTAAGAAGTTTTTCGGCTCACGGCTCCGGCCATGGACGCGGATGGAGTGGCCAACGGATGGATCCCAAGGACCCCATCCGTTCACCCTCTCCAAAAAGCCCGGGCATCCCCATGCAGGGGAATGACG
>CAIYFP010000100.1 GCA_903925515.1 uncultured Verrucomicrobiota bacterium | reverse complement strand
GCTGGCTACATGCCGGCCGTGCATCAAGGGACGGTGTTGAGGACGTCGGGCGAGCCGATCCTCGACCTGCGCCCGCCGGACGGGGTGACGCGTGGGATGCAACGGCGGGAGATCGACTTCATCAACGAGGTGAACGCGGCGCACCAACGCGAGCGCCCGGGGCAGACGGAGCTGGCGGCGCGCATCGCGAGCTACGAGCTGGCGTTCCGCTTGCAGGCGACGGCTCCGGAGGCGTTGGACTTGTCGGGCGAGGACGCGCGCACGCTGGAGGCTTACGGGATCCACGAGCCCAAGCCGGACTGGCATCCGCTGGCGCAGGGGCCCGCGCCGTTTGGGCGGCAATGCCTGATTGCGCGGCGGCTGGTGGAGCGGGGCGTGCGGTTCGTGCAAATCTACTCGGGCGGCGGGGGCGCAGGCGGCCAGAACACATGGGATGGCCACCATGGGATCGAGGAGAACCTGAGGATTCATTGCCCGGAGGTGGACCGGCCGATCGCGGCGTTGCTGGCGGACCTCGGGCAGCGGGGGTTGCTGGAGGAGACGTTGGTGGTATGGGGCGGCGAGTTCGGGCGGATGCCCGTTTCGGAGACGTTCAACACGGGCGGGAAGCCGGGTGGCCGTGACCACAACCCCAAGGGGTTCACGTATTGGCTGGCCGGGGGCGGGGTGCGCGGCGGGACGAGCCATGGGGAGACGGACGAGCTCGGGCAGGAGGCGGTGGTGGACCGTCATCACCTGCGGGACCTGCACGCGACGATCCTGCACCTGATGGGGATGGATCATGAGCGGCTGACGTACTTCCACGGCGGGCTGGAGCAAAAGCTGACCGGGGTGGTGGAGGCGTCGCCGATCCGGTCGATCATGGGCTGAAGGCCTGAAGGCGCGGCCCCGTGTTCGTTCTTCCGCCCGCTGGGGGCCGTCCGTACAGTGCGAATCACGAGACGCGCCATGAGCATTGACACGACGACATCGGGGAACGGGCAGCCATTGCAGAGCCTTGACGAGTGGGAGGACTTCGTGAAGGGGCGGTATTCCGAGCCGGGCAAGACGGCGGAGGAATGCCAGCAAAGCCGCAAGCCGACCGTCGGGCATGACCCGGAGAAGAAGCAGTCGGAGTTCAGGAACTACGAGGCCGACGCGCGCCCGACGGTCCGGGAGTTCTACCGGTTGAACCACACGAACCAAACGCACGAGTTCGCGATGGCGAAGCGGCGTCAGTTCCTTGGGCTCGACCGCATGAAGATGGGGGTCTGGGAGGCGGCGGAGTACCTGAACCAGCTCGTGGACGACAGCGACCCGGACACGGACATGTCGCAGCTCGAGCACCTGTTGCAGACGGCTGAGCAACTGCGTCGGGACGGCAAGCCGCGCTGGATGATCCTGACGGGTTTCGTGCATGACCTTGGGAAGATCCTCTGCCTTTGGGGCGAGCCGCAGTGGGCGGTGGTGGGCGACACGTTCCCCACGGGCTGCGCGTATTCGCGGAAGATCGTGTTCCCGGACTTCTTCGCGGCGAACCCGGACTCGCGCGACGCCCGGCTCCAGACGCGCAACGGGGTGTACGAGGAGGGCTGCGGGCTGGACAAGGTGGCGTTGTCGTGGGGGCACGACGAGTACATCTACCATGTCTGCAAGGACTACCTGCCCATCGAGGGCCTCTACATGCTGCGGTACCACTCGTTCTATCCGTGGCATCGGGAGAACGAGTACGACCATCTTTGCAACGACGACGACCGGCGCTTGTTGTCGGCGGTCCGGGACTTCAACCCGTACGACCTTTACACGAAGAGCCACACCAAGCCGGACGCGGTCGCGTTGCGGCCGTTCTACGAGGATCTGATCCGGGAGTTTTTCCCGGAGAAGATCCGTTGGTGAGGCATGCGAGGGCCCTCTGGGACCGTGGCCGTTCCCGGCCGCTTCCCCATGCCCTTCCAAGTTGTAGGCCGCGTGCCCTCACGCGGCGTCATGATCGCCATTCCTCCATGGGCCTGCGGGCAAAGTGGCAGCGGCATCCTGCCGCTCATCCATGGAGGGCAAGCGGCTAGAAGCCGCTTCCACTTTCTCTCGGCCTTCATGGAAGGTGGCAGCGGCATCCTGCCGCTGGACGCAATCCAGCCAGAGCTGGGACGGCTCTGCCACGCGGCCGCTGCGGGGCGTGGAAAAGGCATGAAGGGTGCGTCCCGCAGGTGCGGGACGCGGTCCCAGGGCATGGGGCACCGTCCTCGGTCATCCAAGGCACGTCGTACACGAAGGGCCGGCACCTTGCCGACTTCCCCATCCCGTCGCGTGCGGGCTAGTCATCCCCTTCGACCCCAATCAGCGGCAGGATCCGGTCAACGACCGCGCCGATCGTCGCCGCGTCCGTGGCGGATGCGAACTCCGCTCGTCTCGCCTTCCAATCCAGGCTCTTGATCTGGTCCGACAGGATGACTCCCGACACCGTGGAGTTCGGCGGCAGCGAGACCTCGAACGGGTACCCTTTCGCCCGGGAAGTGATCGGACACGCTATGAAAAGCCCTGTCTTTCTGTTGTACGCTTCGGGTGAAACCACGAAGGCGGGTCGCCGCCCCGCCTGCTCATGCCCCGCTTGGGGATCCAATGAAACCCAGACCACGTCGCCACGCTTCGGAGTGTAAGCGGTCATCACAGGATCTCCTGCCCCACGGGCGAGCCGGTCTCCACGGCTCCGTGTTGATTCGTGGGGGTGACCTTCCTGAGCAGGTCATCCAGCGTCGCCCGCTTCCGATGCACCGGACGAACCACCAAGGCACCACCCTTGAGGGTGAGCTCCACCTCGGATCCATTCTGGATGCGGGTTTCGGCTGCAAACGCTCGTGGAATCCTCAAGGCGAGACTGTTTCCCCAACGCTGAACGGAGGTTTTCATGTGGATACTTTGTTTATCCACTTGTTTTTGTGTCAAGCCCAGGGGCCTGTGGCGATGGCTTGGGCAGGTGGCGCATGCACCTGCCCCCTTCCGCGGTGCACCCGAACAAGGTTTGAGTTCACTGGAACCCGGATCGCGTCCCGTTGAGGCCGCATGGCCCGGGACCGCGGCCGGCCTCGGCCGCTGCGGGGCGTTGGGAAGGCATGAAGGGAGCGCCCGGGGACGGGCGCGGTCCCAGGGGCGGCCGCTTCCCCATGCCCTTCCAAGTTGTAGGCCGCGTGCCCTCACGCGGCGTCATGAGCGCCATTCCTCCATGGGCCTGCGGGCAAAGTGGCAGCGGCATCCTGCCGCTGGACGCAATCCAGCCGGAGCCGGGACGGCTCTGCCACCTTGCCGCTGCGGGGCGCGGGGAAAGGCATGAAGGG
>CAIYFP010000099.1 GCA_903925515.1 uncultured Verrucomicrobiota bacterium | reverse complement strand
CCGTTCGAGGAGGAGTTCGGCAAGGCCGGCTGGCTTCGCGTCGTCACCCTGTGACGCCGTCCGGCCCGCCCGGGTCATCCTGCAACGCCCGCTTCCAGATCGGCACCACCCTCTTCATCTCGTCGATCAACCAACGGCACGCCTCGAATGCCTCCGCCCGGTGCGGCGCCGCCACCTCCACCCACAACGACGCCTCCCCGGCGCGAACCCGCCCGAGCCGGTGATGAACGCGCACGGACTCCACCGGCCACGACGCCGCAGCCCGGTCGATCAACAGATCGAACTGCCGCAACGCCATCCGCTCGAACGACGTGTACTCAAGGCCCCAGATCGCGCGGCCCGCCTCGTCCCCCCTCACGATCCCGTGAAAATGGACCACGGCGCCGTTCCGGGTGTCCCGGGCCCGCCGCGCCATCAACCCCACGACGTCCATGGGCGCCTCCGCCAACACCACCTCGCGCATGCACCCGGCCTTGGAACCCATGGCTAGCCCCCCTGCACCGGCGGGAACAACGATACCTCCTCGCCCGGAGCCAGCAGGCGACCGGGCTCCGCATAGTCCACGTCCACCGCCACCAAGGTGGATCCGCGCATCGTTCCCAGCCCCGGCCAGCGTGCCCACGCCAGCTCCAGCACGTCCGAGACCCTCGCGCCCTCCGGCACCTCGAGCTCCACGGCGGCAGCGCCGGCGATGTCCTGGAAATAGGACCAGAAATGGACGCGGACGGTCATGGCTCGCACGAGGGGCTGGGGCTTGCTAGATGTGCGCGGAGTCCCCGTGATCCTTGCTCGCGTACCCGGATTCCTGCCGCCGCAGGTTGACCTCGTTCTTCTTCACGTAGGCGTTGAACAGGTCGTCGGCGGACATGCCGAGCACCTGGGCAAGGCTGACAAGGAAATGGAACAGGTCCACGACCTCCACGCGGGCGTTCTGCTCGTCGAACTTCTGGTACTTGGCCCACCACTTCCACGGCACCGAGTCCGTGAGCTCGGCGATTTCCTGCGTCATGGCCCGGCAATAGTTCAGGATCCAACGCGTCTTCTCGGCCTCGTCCATGGCCGACGTGTCCACGCCGATCC
The DNA here is from genome assembly GCA_903925515.1 of uncultured Verrucomicrobiota bacterium. GTDB lineage: Bacteria > Verrucomicrobiota > Verrucomicrobiia > Limisphaerales > UBA9464 > UBA6176. Next base: position 3,890 of record CAIYFP010000099.1, on the reverse strand, counting down.
TCCGGTTCAGCGCCGCCTGCATCCGGAACAGCTCCCGCAACTGGTCGTGCGTCTCCATCGCCCCAGCCTGCCCTCGCGCCGTCCCGGGGGCGAGCCCGTATCCATGCCCGCCCGCTCGCCCCGCGCCCCTATCTTCCAAGGAGCACGTCCTCGATGCCCTCCTGGAGCTCCCGATGGATGCGCTCCGCCGGACGGTCGCCGTCCACGATGCGGAAGCCATAGGTCTGCTGGAGCCGCCGGAACGTGTCGCGCATCAGTCCTTGGTAGCGCAGGAAGCTGTCGAACATGTCCCGCGACAAGCCAAGGTCCATGCCGCTCTCCCAGTAGTCCAAGGACTGGTTCTTGGCGAAGACCCGCTGGACGAGCTGCTCCGGCGCGACCTCAAGGTAGAACACGGCGTCCGGCACGAGCGCGATCCCGTACAGGTTCCTCAGCCATGCCTCGTCCGAGCCCCGCACAAGGTCACGTGCCATCAACGTGTAGATGTACCGGTCGGCCAGCACGATCGACCCCGACCGCAACGCCGGCAGGATGGTGTTCTCGAGCTGGTCCGCGAAGTCCGTGGCATAGAAGAGCGAGAGGGTGGCACGGGAAAGGATGTTGCCCTGCTGGGCACGCTCCAGCTCCTCGGCGACGAGGGTGGAACGCTTGAGCCCCACCTGCACCGTGTGATGGCCGGTGGCCTCCAGCCATCGCACGAGGCGCGCGATCTGCGTCGAGCGACCCGAGCCGTCCGCCCCCTCCACCACCACCAGCTTGCCCGTCAGGGACGACGGCTCGACGCCGGGGATCCCATGCCCATAGAAACGCTTGGGCGTGACCTTCGGGACGAGCACCGCCGCGTCCTTGCGCGGCGCGGGCTTTTTTCTCGGGGCTGTCATGGGGTTCAAGGGGTCGCCACGGGGTCTTCGCATGGACTCGTCAGGGCGCCTTGGCAAGGCGGTATTGGGCAAGGTCAACCTCCGCCGACACAATGCGCCGGACGATGCCCTGTTGCTCCTCGATGCGTTGGTTGGCGTCCATGACGACAAAGCGGTACTCGGTGCTGAGCGCAAGGTATTGCTCGAAGATGCGGCCCTGGAAGATGCGGAAGCTCTCGTAGGGGTCCGCCGAAAGGTTCAGGTCCATCCCCGCCTCGTGGTGCTTGAGCGTGGGCCTGTTGTCGAGGATTCGCGCCAGGGAGACCTCAAGGCTCGCCTTGAAGAAGAAGGTGATGTCCGGCAACGCCGCGAAGCCGTACAGGCCGCGGACCCACTCCGGTGGGCAGCCCCGCACCACGTCGCGCGCGAACGCGGTGAAGATGTAGCGGTCACAAAGCACAAGGTAACCCGCCCGCAGCAGCGGGACGAGCTGCCGCTCGTAGCGGTCCGCGAAGTCCGTGGCATGGATGAGGCTGAACGTGGTGGGCGTCAGCAGGTCCTCGTTCTTGCCTCGTCGCGTCGCCGACTTCACGAGCGCGGACGAGTTCCACTCGCTGAAGAACACCTTGAGCCCCTGCATCTCCAGCCAGCGCTTCAGCAGGTAGATCTGCGTGGACTTCCCCGAGCCATCCAGACCCTCCACCGCCACCAGCCGCCCGGGAAACCCAAGCTGCGCAAACGTCTCCGTCACGCCCCCCAGCTTTGCCATGCCGCCGCCAAACTCAACACCCCGTTGCATCCCGCGACTTCCTCCTTGCCGCACCCGGGGTCCCGTTCAGTCTCGATCCACCGCATGAAAACACGGGCGCGCTCCATTTCCGGCTTCACCTTGATCGAGCTGCTGGTCGTCATCGCCATCATCGCCATCCTCGCGGGGATGCTCCTCCCAACGCTCGGTCGCGCCAAGGAGTCCGGACGCGGCGCCGTCTGCAAGAACAACATGCGCCAGCTCGGCCTCGGCATGCTCATGTACGCCGAGGACAACCGCGAGCACTACGCATGGGCGGGCGAGACCGACGGCAACATGGGGCCGGACTGGGTCTGGGGCGGCCAGGCGCGCGGCGACCTCGACAACCGCAATTACTGGCGCAGGCCACCCCTCAACTTCGGGTTCCACGCCGAGGCCGGCGCCATCTTCCCCTTCGTCATGTCCCGCCAGGTCATCCGCCCCGCCACCGGCAACAACGCGGACGCCCACACCAACTCCTACCCGGTCTATGCCTGCCCCAGCACCGGCCCCGTCGGCAAGGCCCTCCGCGTCAACTACAGCCTCAACAGCATGGTGGACGGCCGCCCCGACAAGGGCACCCCTCCCCTCGGCGTCAAGTCCACCTCCGTCGTCAACCCCTCCATCAAGTTCCTTTTCATGCAGGAAAGCCCCATGGCCATGGTCAATGCCTCCGTCTCCCCGGGCGGCTCCGTCGATGACTTCCCCCTCACCCTCCACAACGGCGGCCTCAACAACACGTTCATGGACGGCCACGTCGAGTTCATGAAGGACAAGGTCCTCCGCCCCATCGTCTCCAGCGGCAACCTCAACCTCATGCGCACCTACTTCGACCCCTTCTACCGATAGGCCCGCCTCCACCGATCTTTTTCCTGTCCCAGCCAAGGACGCCACCCGCACGCTCCCTCGCCATGACACCGGTTCTCAGGAAAGCATGGCTCGCGTTCTCCCTCACCCTCGCCTGCGCTCCTGCACCCGGCGTCGGCGCCGCCCCGCCGCCCCCGCCCGACCCGCTCTACGAGGAACGACCCGGGTCCCCGGATGGCATGGGCAAATGGTTCATGGGCCGCGAGATCGCCCACTTCATGAGCCATCAAGGCGCCCCATGGCTCGAACGTCCCGAGCGCATGGCCGAGGAACAACCCCTGCGCCTCGTCTCCGCCCTCGGCCTCAAGCCCGGCCACCACGTCGCCGACGTCGGCGCCGGCAGCGGCTACCTCACATGGCGCCTCGCCACCAACGTCGGCCCCTCGGGCCGCATCTATGCCACCGACATCCAGCCCGAGATGCTTGGCATCCTCCGCCGCAACATGGCCGCACGGCGCATCGACAACGTCGAGCCCGTCCTCGCCACCCCCGAGGACACCCGCCTCCCACCCAATGCCCTCGACCTCATCGTCCTCGTCGATGTGTACCATGAATGCGCCTTCCCCTTCGAGACCACGCGCGGCATGGCCGAGGCCCTCAAGCCCGGCGGACGCCTTGTCCTCGTCGAGTACCGTGCCGAGGACGCATGGGTCCCCATCAAGCGCCTCCACAAGATGACCGAGGCCCAGGTGCGCCGCGAAATGGCCCTCCACAACCTCCAGTGGGTCACCAACGACCTCCGCCTCCCTCGCCAGCATATCCTCGTGTTCCGCAAGCCGGACGAGGACAAGCCCGCCAAGTGAACCCTCCTCGCTCCGCCCGTGCCCTCGTCGCATGGGCCGCCGACACGCTCGGCTGCGCCGGGGTGGCTTCGCCCGAACTGGATGCAGGCCTCCTCCTCGCCCATGCCACCGGCGTGCCACGGCTTCGCCGCATGGCTTCCGGCGAAGATGCCGTGAACGAGGTCGCCGCGCTTTCCTTCGAGAGCCTTGTCCGGCGCCGCGCAACCCGGGAACCCCTGCAACATATCCTCGGCAGCACCGCCTTCCTCGACATGGACCTCCTCGTGGACGGCCGCGTGCTCGTGCCACGCCCCGAGACCGAGCAACTGGCGTTGATCGCATCCGGATGCATCGCCGGGCTGCCCTCCCCTCGAATCCTCGACCTCGGCACCGGCTCGGGCTGCATCGCGTTGGCCATGGCTCGCCACCATCCCGGGGCCGAGGTGGTTGCCGTGGACGTTTCGGCGGAGGCGTTGGAGGTCGCGAGATCGAACGAGCACAGGCTGGGCATGAAGGGACGGATTCGCTGGGTGCTCGGGGACGCATTCAGCAAGGGCGCATGGTCATGCGACGGCTTGATGGACATCGGGCCTT
>CAIYFP010000098.1 GCA_903925515.1 uncultured Verrucomicrobiota bacterium | reverse complement strand
TTGGAGCAACCCGAAGGGCCGCGGCTCTTTTCGCGTCCCACGTCGTGGCTCGCTCCTCACAGACCTCTGCGGGTCTGCTCGTCCCTCGCGCCGCGTTGGACACGAAAATCCCTCGCGGCGAAACACCAGCCATTTGTGAGACACGACACTAGGCAGGCAGGAGGCGGTCCCGCACCGATGTCGCCGCAGGAGCCCGGGCTCGGGTCCTGCGGCGATTTGTTTCCCAGCACGATGGCCATGGGGACCATCGCCGTGGGCCGCGCGGCGTCGTGGGGCCCGCGCTGGACTTGGATGGAATTGTCCGGCTTTACTTTTCCGGAGCACGGACCCTTCGTCTCACGTGACGCATCATTTCACCATGAACACGCAGTTCCCGCACGAACGCATCCTCATGGGACCCGGCCCGAGCCCGGTCCCGCAACGGGTCCTCCGCGCGTTGTCAGCGCCCACGCTCGGGCATCTCGACCCGCAGTACCTCGCGATCATGGACGAGACCTGCGAGATGCTTCGGCAGGTCATGCGGACGCGGAATCCCCTGACCTTCCCGGTGAGCGGGACGGGCATGGCCGGGATGGAATGCGTCGCCGTCAACCTTGTGGAGCCGGGCGACGAGGTCGTGGTGTGCGTGAACGGCGTCTTTGGGGGCCGGATGAAGGACGTGATGGAGCGTTGCGGCGCGACGGTGCACGTTGTGGAGGCGCCATGGGGCGAGACGATCCCGCACGACAAGATCGCGGGGGTGCTCGCGAGGAACCCGGGGGTGCGCCTCGTCGGGATCGTGCATGCGGAGACCAGCACGGGTGCCCACCAGCCGATCGAGGGCCTGGCCGAGATCGTGCACGCGAAGGGCGCCATGCTGGTGGTGGATGCCGTCACGAGCCTTGGCGGGCATGACGTGCGGGTGGACGACTGGGGGATCGACGCGCTGTACAGCGGGACGCAAAAGTGCCTGGGATGCCCGCCCGGGCTGTCGCCGGTCACCATGGGCGAGCGTGCGCTGGCCCGACTGGACGCGCGCAAGACCAAGCCGCAATCGTGGTACCTCGACGTGACACTGCTTCGGAAGTACTACCTCGCGGGCGGCGGGGGCGGGGCGCGTGTGTATCACCACACGGCGCCGATCAACATGACGTACGCGTTGCGCGAGGCGTTGGCGATCGTGCTGGAGGAAGGGTTGGACGCGCGGGTCGCGCGGCACGCGGCCGTGCACCAAAGGCTGCGGGCCGGGCTGGAGCAGATGGGGCTGCGCTACATCCCGAGCCATTCGCTGCACACCTTGAACTGCATCTCGATCCCGGAGGGGGCGGATGATGCAGGAACTCGCCGGCGCCTGCTGGAGGAGTACGGGATCGAGATCGGAGCGGGGCTTGGGGTGATGGCAGGCAAGGCATGGCGCATCGGGTTGATGGGGCACGGGGCGACGGTCCGCAACGTGGACCTCGTGCTGGCGGCGTTGCGGGCGGTGCTGGGCCGCTAGGGGAGGATCGCCATGAATGATGGCGTCGCGGTTCGTCGTTTGGCGGCCCTTTTGCCGCCGGGGCGCGTGCTCCGCGAGCCGGCGCATCTTGCGGCCTACGAGAGCGACGGGCTGACGGCGTATCGCCAGCGCCCGTTGGCCGTGGCGATCCCGGAAACACAGGCCGAGGTCGTGGCCTTGGTGCGGCTTTGCGCGGAGCTGGGCCTCCCGTTCGTGGCGCGCGGGAGCGGCACGAGCCTGTCGGGCGGGTCGTTGCCGGTGGCGGGTGGCATCGTGATCGCGTTGAACCGGCTCAATCGAATCCTTGAGGTGAACCCGGTGGAGCGGTGGGCGCTGGTGGAACCGGGCGTGGTCAACGCCCATGTGACGGCGGCGGCGGCGCCGCACGGGCTGCATTACGCGCCGGACCCTTCGAGCCAGACGATCTGCACGATCGGCGGCAACGTGGCGTTCAACTCCGGCGGCGCGCATTGCCTCAAGCACGGGATGACGGCCAACCACGTGCTGGGAATCAAGGCGGTGCTGGCGACGGGGGAGGTCGTGGAGTTGGGTGGCGCGAGCCGCGAGGTCGCGGGGCCGGACTGGTGCGGGCTTTTCACGGGAAGCGAGGGCTTGTTCGGCGTCGCGCTCGAAATCCGGTTGCAACTCGTCCCCGTGGCGGAGCGGTTCCATACCGTGCTGGCCGGATACCGCACGCTGGAGCAGGCCGGGGAGGCCGTTGCGGCGGTGATCGGCGCCGGGCTCTTGCCGGGCGCGATGGAGATCATGGACGCTCTGGCTTTGGAGGCGGCGGTGGCAGCGGTGCACGCGGAGTATCCGCCCGGCTGCGAGGCGGTGTTGATCGTCGAGCTGGAGGGGCCGCGGGAGGTGGTGGAGGCGGATCGTGCCCGGCTTGGGCCGGTGCTGGCGGCGAGCGGCCCGGTGGCGATCCGGGTGGCGCGGGACGCCGCCGAGAGGATGGCGATCTGGAAGGGGCGCAAGAGCGCGTTCAGCGCGGTGGGCCGTTTGTCGCCGGACTTCATCGTGCAGGACGGCGTGGTGCCCCGCCAGCGACTGGGCGAGGCCTTGCGATGCATCGGGGAAATGTCCGGCAAGGTGGGCCTTCGCGTGGCCAACGTCTTCCATGCGGGGGATGGCAACCTGCATCCGCTGATCCTATTCGACGGGCGCGAGGCGGGCGCGTTGGAGAGGGCGGAGGCCCTCGCCGGGCGCATCCTGCGCATGTGCGTGGAGATGGGGGGATCGATCACGGGCGAGCACGGCGTCGGCGTGGAGAAGCGCGAGTACCTGCCCGAGATGTTCGGGCCGGACGAGCTGGACGCGATGCGGCGGATCCGGGCGGCGTTTGACCCGGGAGGATTGTCGAACCCCGGCAAGATGCTGGCGCGGGGCGAGGCGCCTTCGCTTCAGCACGCGGGATTGCATCCGCTGGAGAGGGCCGGGGTCATCACGAGGGAATGAACGCGCTCAAGCCGACAACGTTGGCGGGGCTGGTGGAGGCGGTCCGGGGCGTGGAGCGCCTGCGGGTCGAGGGCGGGCGGACGAAGCCTGGCCTGCTGCGGGGCGATGGGGCGGTGCTTTCCCTGGGCTTTCTTCGCGGCGTGGTGGAGTACGACCCGGGCGAGTTCACGTTCACCGCGTTGTCAGGGACGCCGGTGGCCGAGGTTGCCGCGATGCTTGGGGAGCGGGGCCAACATCTTCCGTTCGACCCGATGCTCCTCGACGCGGGCTCGACGTTGGGCGGGATGGTGGCCTCGGGGCTCTCGGGTCCAGGCCGGCTGAGGCACGGGGGCGTTCGGGACTTCATCCTTGGGGCACGCATGGTGGACGGGCTGGGCCGTTTGCTTCGGATGGGCGGCAAGGTGGTCAAGAACGCGGCGGGCTTTGACGTGCCAAAGTTCATGGTGGGAAGCCATGGGAGGCACGGCGTGCTGGGCGAGGTCACGTTCAAGGTTTTCCCGCGTCCGGCGGCGCGGATGACGTTGCGGCTGCGGGCGCCGGGGATTCGCGAGGCGGTTGGCATCCTCCTTGAGGCGGCCCGCTCGCGTTTTGACTTCGAGGCCTTGGACGTGTGGCCGGGGAGCCGCGACGTGATGGCGCGATTGGCGGGTCCGCCCGAGGCGTTGGGGCCGATGGCCATCGAGGTCCTGTCGCGATGGCCGGGAGAATGCATGGACGGCGGCGAGGCGGGGACGCGTTGGGCCGGGCTGAGGGAACTCGGCTGGGTGCGCGGCGGCATGTCGGTGGCACGCGTGCCGTGCACGCCCGGGCACGTCGCCGGGTTGCTGGACCATGTCGCGGACATGCACCTGATGTCGGCGGCGAACGTGGCGCTGGTCTCGTTCGAGCCGGGCGCGGTTCGCGGGCGGCTGGAGAAGTGGATGAAGACGCAGGGCCTGCGGGGCATGCTGCTGAGGGGTGACGGGCGGATGTGGCTTGGAGCGTCGTGCCCGATGGGGGTGGAGGAGGCGGTGAGGCGGGCGCTGGATCCGTTGGGTCGGTTTGGCGGGCCGGGCGACCCTGACGAGGGGCATGACGGGAACGAATGAAGGGGGGCGAGGATGTTGCACTCGATCGACAGCGGGAAGGCGGGGCCGATGGGGCCGGCGATGACGCGGGCGGTGGAGGCATGCGTGCACTGCGGCTTCTGCCTTGCGGCATGTCCCACGTACCGGGAGCTGGGGCAGGAGATGGACTCGCCGCGGGGCCGGATCGTGCTGATGAAGGAGGTGCTGGAGGGGCGGATGGATGCGATGCGGCGCGTCTGCACGTGGACCGATGCCTTGGCTGCCTTGCTTGCGAGCCGGCATGCCCCAGCGGCGTTCCCTACCGTGACCTGATCAGCCCCTACCGGGCATGGTCGGAGCGGCTGGGGCGGCGCGGGGCATGGGAACGGCTGCGGCGCGCCCTCATGGGCTGGACCCTGCCTTACCCGGGGCGGTTCCGGTGGGCGGCGCGGCTTGGGATGCTGGGGAAGTGGATGGCCCCGGTGATGCCTGCCGCGTTGCGCTCGATGGTGGAACTGATCCCGGACGCGCTGCCCGCCGCCGTGCGCTTGCCGGAGACGACCCGGGCGCTTGGCGTGCGGAGGGCGAGGGTCGCGTTGGTGGCGGGCTGCGCGCAGCAGGTGCTCGATCCTGACATCCACGTCGCGACGATCGACGTGTTGTCGCGCAACGGCGTGGAGGTTTGCGTGCCCCGGGGCCAAGGATGCTGCGGGGCACTGGCATGGCATACGGGGGACCATCGGGCGGCGATGTCGTTCGCGAGGCGCAACCTTGCTGCGTTCCCGGACGACGTGGATGCGGTCATCACGAACGCGGCAGGGTGCGGTTCCGCCGTCCATGAGTATCCCTTGATCCTTGCGGGCACGCCGGAGGCGGCCCGGGCGTCGGAGCTGGCGAGCCGCGCCATGGACGTGAGCGTGTTCCTTGCGCGGCTGGGCCTTGGGGAGAAGCCGAGGGGTTGGAAGGAGACGGTTCGGGTGGCCTACCATGACGCGTGTCACCTCGCGAACGCGCAGGGGGTGAGGTCGGAGCCCAGGGCATTGCTGGGCGGGATCCCGGGGCTGGAGTTGCTGGAGGTTGCCGACGCGCACCTGTGCTGCGGGAGCGCGGGGACGTACAACGTGGAGCAACCGGAGGTCGCGGCGTCGTTGGGCCGGCAGAAGGTGGAGTGGATACGGCGGACGGGCGCCGGGGTGGTGGCCTCGGGAAACATCGGGTGCCTGACGCAGTTGCGGTTGCATGGGGGCGGGCTTGGGGTCTGGCACACGATGCAGGTCCTGAGGGACGCGTACGAGGGCCGGGTGCCGAGGGGTGGCCATGCGGACGGAGGGAAGCAGTCATGAACTGGCCGCAGAACTACGACCCGATGGGCGGGATGCTGGGATCGGCCGCGGTGGCTGCGTTGCCGGTGGTGACGTTGCTGGGGCTGCTGGCATGGCTGAACGTTCGGGCGCACCTTGCGGCGCTGGCGGGATTGTTGGTGGCGTTGGCGACGTCCGTGTGGGTGTACGGGATGCCGGCGAAGCTGGCGGGGCTGGCGGCGTTGAACGGGGCGTTGTTCGGGTTGTTCCCGATCGGATGGATCATCCTGAATGCGATGTTCGTGTACGACCTTTCGGTGGCGACGGGCCAGTTTGGGGTCTTGCAGCGGCAGGTGGCGGGCGTCTCGGGCGATCGCCGGATCCAGGCGTTGCTGATTGCCTTTGGGTTCGGGGCGTTCGTCGAGGGCGCGGCGGGGTTTGGGGCGCCGGTGGCGATCACGGGGGCCTTGTTGATGGGCCTGGGGTTTCGCCCGATGGAGGCGGCGAAGCTGGCGTTGATTGGGAACACGGCGCCGGTGGCCTACGGGGCATTGGGGACGCCGTTGCTGACGTTGGCTCGGGTGACGGACATGGATGTGCAGGCATTGAGCGCGATGGTGGGGCGGCAGTTGCCATGGTTTTCGTTGCTGGTGCCGTTTTGGTTGGTGGCGGTGCAATCCGGCTGGCGTGGGTTGAAGGGTGCATGGCCCGCATGCCTTGTGACGGGCGGGAGCTTCGCCGTGCTGCAATTCGTCGTGAGCAACTTTCACGGGCCGTGGCTGGTGGACATCGTGGGCGCGGCGGGATCGATGGGGGCGCTGGTGTTGTTCATGAAGGTTTGGAAGCCGGCGGACGTGGAATCGGCGGGTGGAAAGCAAGACGATCGGCAGGACGGAACGGGGAACGCCGATGCGAATGCGACGGACGGAGGGGGTGCCGCGACCGGGCCGGCATGGAAGGCGTGGGTGCCATGGCTGGCGTTGACGGCGGCGGTGTTCGTGTGGGGATTGCCCGTCGTGAAGGCACGGTTGAACGGGTGGTGGGCGCCGGAGTGGGAGATCGCGGGGTTGCATCGGGCGGTGGTGCGGATGCCGCCGGTGGTCAAGGTGGCGGAGCCCGAGAAGGCGGTGTTCGTGTTCAACGCGTTGTCGGCGACGGGCACGGCCTTGCTGTTGGCGGGGATTGGGGCGGGTGCCGCACTGGGGGTGGGGGCGGCGGGGATGGCGCGGCTGTACCTGGGGACGCTGGGGCGGTTGCGGGAGTCGCTGGTGACGATCGGGCTGATGTTGGCCTTGGGATTCGTGACGCGGTACAGCGGCACCGACACGACGATGGGGTTGGCGATGGCCGGGACAGGGTTCCTGTTCCCGTTCTTCTCGCCGTTGATTGGCTGGCTGGGCGTGGCGCTGACGGGGAGCGACACGTCGTCGAACGTGTTGTTCGGGAACTTGCAGCAGGTGACGGCGGGTCAACTGGGGTTGTCGCCGGTGCTCATGGCGGCGTCGAACAGCTCGGGCGGGGTGATGGGGAAGATGATCGACGCTCAGAGCCTTGTGGTGGCGAGCGCGGCGACGGGCGGGCATCCGGGGAGCCCGGACGCTGGCTCGGTGCTGAGGGCGGTGTTCTGGCACAGCCTTGCCCTGGCGCTGTTGATGGGTGGCCTCGTGATGGCGCAGGCCTACGTGGTCAGGGGGATGGTGCCGGGCTGGTGATGGGACCCGACCGGCATCCTTGCGGCCATGGAACAGAGCAACGTGTTCGCCGTCGCACCCGGCATGGCCGGCACCCCAACTTCTTCCAGTTCGAGGGCCATGTGAAGGCTCATGCCCCCCGCGTCGATGGAGGTCCCGGGGCCAAGGTGCACCCGGTCGTCGTGCCGCGCTCCCGCCCGCATGGCGGGTTCACCCCGCCCATGGAGTCGGTCCTGCGGGTTCTTGCCCAGAGCGGCAGGACCCTTGCCGGGGCGGCCCGCGTCATCGGCAGGAATCCGCGGAGGGGCGCGACAGCATGATCCTCGGGCCATTCGCCGCCCCCCTGCGGCGACGCGAGCGGCGGGTGTTTCCGGCGGGGCTGAAGAAGGCGCGGCGGGCACGGCTGAAGTGTTACGACAAGCCGCCGGAGGCGGATCGGGAGACACGGCGCCGGGCATGCCGCGGGAAGCCGCAAGCGGGGAAGGCGTTCAGCCATCTGGGAGTGTTGGGGGAACCGATGAAGGCGACGGACGCGACGGTGTCCGAGAGGGAGCTGGAGGGCTGGTGCGGATGGGTGTCGCGATCGCGGATCCTGAAGCGGCTGCGGATGTCGTGGACAGACAACAGGCACTGGGATGGAATCGGGTCGAACCTGAGGACACGGGTGAACACCGGGGAGGCCGAGGCGGCGAACGGAATCATCCGGACGGTGAAGCCGGAATCGCGTGGTTTCCGCATCGTCCGGCCCTTCACGGCGATGATGGACCTCGTGGCGTCGCGCCTTGAGCTCGACCTGCCCGACCCCCTCGCCTCCCGCCATGCCCTGTCCTGTTGAGGCGGACATGCGAGCGAAGGGGGCAAGGGCGGCGATTCGGGCATTGGGCATGGGTGCCTGCGTGGCAGCCATGGGAGGAGCTGTTGGGACATCGCTTCTAAACGATACCGGGTGGTTTCCGGACTGGCTGGACGTGAGGGGCGAACAGCGGACCCGCTATGAATGGTTGGACAGGCAATTTAGGTCCGGTCGGTTGGGGGGGGACCAAGCGCTTGCGTTGAGGACTTCCTTGGTGGCGGACGCCCGGTTGGAGGCCGTGGGCTTGGTGTTGGAAGGGATGGACTCGCGGCAATACTTGTCGGACGAGGGTTCTCCCGTGGACACGACGATGGTGGACACGCTCGAGCTTTTGCAGGCGCACGCGAGATGGGATGCCGGGCGGTTGGTGCCGGGAGGCACGAGCACGGTGCGGGTGGGGAGGGAAACGCTGGACCTCGGAAACCGAAGACTGGTTGCGAGGAATGCCTATCGAAACACGATCAATTCGTTCCTTGGGTTGGATTGGCTATGGGAGGGGGACGGGGGCGGGTTCGTGCGGGGCATCTGGATGTTGCCGGTGAAGCGTTTGCCGGGCGACGCGGAGCGGTTGCTGGACAACGAGCCGGGATGGAACACGCAGTCATGGGACCTTCAATTGCAGGGGATTTACACGGAGGTTCCGATGCGTGTCACCGGGCTGAGGCTGGAAGCCTACTGGCTCCGTCTGCAGGAGGAGTCTGCCCCGGACACGCGACGGAGGCGTTTGCATACGCCGGGCCTGCGGTTGTACCGGAAGCCGTCGGAAGACTCATGGGACATGGAGGTGGAGGCGGCGGTCCAATTTGGGACGTCGAGGGAAGGAGTTGGGCGGGCGGGAGTGGACCTTGGGCACTTTGCGTACTTGGTGCACGCAGGAGCGGGGTGGTCATGGGGCACGGCGGGGAAGCCGAGGGTGGGCGTGCGGTTTGACGAGGCAAGCGGGGACGGCGACCCGGGGGACGGCAAGAACGGGCGTTTTGACACCTTGTACGGGGCGCGGCGGTTCGAGTTTGGGCCAACGGGGATTTACGGGGCAGTGGCTAGGGCCAACCTGCGGTCCCCGGAGGTGTTTGGGTCGATCAAGCCCGCGAGGGGCTGGGAGGCTGGGTTGGGATGGCGCTGGGTATGGTTGGCGGAGGCCAGGGATGCGTGGACGCCGGGGAACGTACGGGATCCGCGGGGGCTGTCGGGGACGGAGGTGGGTGAGCAGCTCGAGTTGCGGGTTCGTTGGGATGCGCTTCCACGGAACGTTCGGGTAGAGGGAGGGTGGGCGCGCTTGTTTGCAGGGGACTTCCTGCGGCGGGCACCCAACTCCACGCTGGAGGGTGACGTGAACCACGCATACATGGAGGTGATGGTGGGGTTCTAGGGTCGTGTCTCACCAGTCGCGGGTGTTGGGATGCTCCGAGAAAGCCCCGGGAGAGGCGTGAAGACGGAGCCCATCCCAAGCGGTTGGACACGAAAATCCCTCGCGGCGAAACACCAGGCCATCGTGACACATGACACGAGGCTGAACGGGCCTTTTGGCCGGTCGCGGTGCGGGCTCCCCGTGAGGCGGGGACTCGTCCGCCGGGTGCCAACGGGCCGGGGAAGGGCGCCCCGCCTGGGCCTCGTGTTGGAGGGGAGTCGGCGGCGCAGGGGGCGTCCTTGGGACAAGGCCCTCCCCGGGCAGCCGGTGGGGGGGAGGGTGCCGAAGGCAAGCTTGCGACGGCCGGGGTCGGGACCCAACCTTGCCGGGCATGAACAACGAGGTCGTGCCGGTTGAAATACGAGAAATCCTTCCCGCGAGCGAGGGGGCGGCCGTTTTTATCGGGAACGACGAGAAGGTGTTCGTGATCCAGATGGACGCGGCGATGGGGGCGGTCATCGACGCGGCAAGGCGAGGGGTTCCCAAGGAGAGGCCGCTGACGCACGACTTGATGGGACTGGTGTTCAAGGGCTTTGGCATCACGGTGGAGCGGGTGGTCATCACGTCGGTGCGGGAAGGGACCTACCTTGCTCGCATCATCCTGAAGCAGGAGAACCAGCTTGGGACGAAGCTGGTGGAGATTGATGCGCGGCCGTCGGATTGCCTTGCGCTGGCCTCGGCGGGTCGGCGTCCGATGTACGTCGCCCGCGCGTTGTTCCACGCGGTGGCGGACATGTCGGGCTTGCTGGCCGAGATTCACCAGATGCGGGCGGAGCAAGATGGTGGCGGAGCGGAAGGGGAGGAGGAAGGAGAGGCAGGCAAGGACAGGCCGGCTGGCGACGACGAGGATGAAGGCGAGGCCGGGGAGGGCGAGCGTGGGGGGCCATCGAACCCGAAGTGACCATGGCGCGACGCGTTGGCAAGGCCGGGGAGGGCGAGGGCGCGGCGACCGGGCAGACGGTCGAGACCACGCCGCTGATGTTGGTGGGGGGGGACGACGACCTTGCGATTCAGCAGCGAGCGCGGGCGACGTGGGAGGCATGGTGCCGTGCGGCGGGGGGCATGGACCATGAGGTGATCGAAGGGACGGCCGGGACGGTGGGCGAGGCGCTCGCGATCGTCGGGCGGGTGAGGGAGGCGATCCAGACGTTGCCGTTCTTCGGGGGACCGAAGCTGGTGTGGCTGAAGGATTGCACGTTCATGGCCGACGAGCGCGGGGACCGTGCGTCGGGTTCGGAGGCGGTGACTGGAGCGTTGGGGGAATGGGCGGCGGAGCTGAAGGCCTTTGACTGGAGGGATGTGAGGCTGCTGGTGAGCGCCTTGAAGCCCGACAAGCGCCGGGTGTTGTTCAAGTTATTCGAGCAGCGCGGGGTCGTGGAGTGGTTCGCGGGGCTGTCGGCGGACGACAAGGAATGGGCGGCCAAGGTGACGGCGGAGGCGACGCGCCTCTTGCAGGCGTCCGGAAAGGCGGTGGACTACGAGGTCGCGGAGGAGTTGGCGCAGCGGGTGGGTCCCAACCTGCGGGCCTTGTCGAACGAGGTGGAAAAGCTCATGGCGTACTGCCACGGGCGGGACCGCGTGACGGCCGGGGACGTGGAGGCGATCGTCTCGCGGCAGAAGCAGGCCCAGGCGTTTGGGCTTGGGGAGATGCTGGGGGAGCGGAACCTGGCGCGGGCGCTGCGGATGTTGGACGAGGAGCTGTGGGAGATCCGGGCGCGGATCGACAAGCGGAAGAGCGAGGTGGGGTTGTTGTACGGGATGATCAGCAAGGTGCGCTCGATGGTGATCGCTCGGGAGCTGATGCAGGCGGGATTGATCAAGCCGGCCGCCACGTACGGGGCATTCAGCGACCAGTTGAAGCGCCTGCCGCCGGACGTTCTGCCTTCGGACCGCCAGTACAACCCCCTTGCGTCGCCCTATCCATTCTATCGGGCTGTGCAGCAGTGCCGGAACTATGAGCTGCCCGAACTGGTGCGGGCGATGGAGTTGTTGTTGGAGGCGAACCGCAGGCTTGTGGGGTCGGATGCGGACGAGGCGCGCATCTTGCAGGAGTTGCTGGTGCAGATCATCGGGCGAGCGCCGGGCCGGGGTGGAGGGGTGACGAGCCGGGGTTGAGGGAACCGGGCCGGCCCCCATGTGCGGGGGCCGCCCTGTTGCGGGCCTAGCGCTTCGGCTTGTGACTTCGGGGCTGGCTTGCTCGTTCGGCGGGTCGGAGGGACTCGCGGGGTGCGGCGACCCGATGGACCTCGTGCCGGACCTCGGTTCGGTCGGCCTTGAGGCGGGTGCCGCGGGCGTTGGGATGCTCGTGTTCCGTCAGGGGCGCGAGGTTGCGGGCTTGTTGATCAACCAAGGCGACGGCACCTGGCAATTCGGTTGTGGGTGGGGGCGGCACGACGACCAGAGGAGGCATGCCCGAGGCGGATGTTTTCTTTTTCATCGCACGTAGCGTCGGCAAGGAAAGGCGCGCGCGCACACCATTCCTTGCCGGGATTTCGGCGGGGGGGACAAGGCGTGGAGTCAGGGGCGTACGCGGACCCTGAACAGGTAGGTGAGGCTGGGGTCCAAGGCGGGCAACACGGCGGTCATGGGGGAGCCGTCCCCGCGTTCGGGGTCGGTGAAGGGTGACCATGTGGAGAGGTTGGTGGAGACTTCGAGCGTGTACTCGCGTCCGGCGAGCGTGGGCCAGCGAAGGGCGACCGTTCGGTTCGCGAGTTCGCGTGGGATGGACAGGGACAGGACGGACGCGGGATCCCTTGGGTCGCTGCCAGCCATGAACTCCGACAGATCGGAGGCGCCGTCGGCGTCGGAGTCATGGGTGGGCGGGGTGGCAAGGTTGCCGCCGAAGAAGCGGGACTCCCAGAGGTCCGAGATGCCGTTGGAGTTGTCGTCCGGGAAGACGTAGGTGCCGGAGATGACCGTGAGGTTGGTGGAGGACCCGATGGTGAACGGCCTTGGCTGGGGCGTTTGGTAGAAGCGAACAGGGGCCCACGCGACGGTGTAGGAGCCGGAGGGGAGGTTGGTTCTCCATGAGGTGCCCTCCCCCACCCATTGGTTGGTGCCCGAGGCGATGACAAAGCGGGCTTGGGCGAGGGTGTTGGTGACGTGAAGGCCGGTTTCGGCGACGGACTGAATGGAGACGCCGACGTCGTCGATGAGCCATCCGAGGCGGTCGGTGGGGGTAAAGCTGAACATCTGGTAGTTGAAGCGGAAGCGGACGACGCGCCCGAGGTAGGGGGTGAGGTCGATGGATTCCTCGGCCCAGCCGCCGGTGTCTTCCTCGGTGTTGGCGTAGAGGGGACGCCATGAGGCGCCGTCGTCGGTGGTGACGGCGATTTGGGCGGCCTCGATGGACAGGTCCCCGAACTCGTCGTCGGAGTCCTCGGGGGTGCGGAAGTCAAAGACGTGCCAGAACGTGAGCTTGGCGCGGTTGCCGCCGGCGAGGTTGATGGCAGGGGTGATGAGGTCGGTGATGGCGAAGTCCACGGGGTCGCCGGCGAGGTTGGTGGCCCAGCACGAGTCGCCGCTGTGTGGAGCGACCCCGTGGCGATTGAAAGGGGTGCCGTGACGCCAGCCCGAGAGGGCGAACCCGCCGCCGCCTTCCTCGTCATCACCGCCGCCGCCCACGATGCTCTCGTCGTCATACACGGCCCAGCCCTCGATGCCTGACTCCATGTCATCGAGCCATGGGGGGGAGACGGGCGTGAGCGTGCGGAACACGTGGATGCGGCCGGCGTTGTTGTCCGTGGTGGCATTGCCGGCGGAGTCGCGGCTGACGGCGACAAAGTAGTAGTCGCGGTCCGGAAGGAGTCCGGTGACAAGCACCTCGTGACGGGTTCCCTGCTCTGCGGAGTAGGCGGAGCGGGTGAGGAACTTCTCGTCGCCGCCACTCTCGCCGAAGCGGACGAGGGCGTCGGAGGGCTTGTCTGTTGACCATGAGATCATGGCCTCGTTGTAGGCGGGCTCGACGGAAAGGGCGGAGATGTGGGGGGGCGTTGTATCGACGACGGCGGTGGAGACGGACTCACGGCCTGCGGAGTCGGTGTACGCGACGCGGATCCAGTCCTTGTTCATGGCTGCGACAGGGACGGGGGCGCCGGGAAGGGGCGGCGGCCCGGGGAGGGGTGGCCTTGCGAGGACGAAGGTTCCGCGGAAGATGCCCTTCACGGGGGTTGCGAAGCAGCGGACCGGGGTGGGGGTCGGCGAGGATGCGGTGGCGAGGGTGACGACAACGGAGTTGGTGTCGGCAAGGCGAGCGTCGGAGACCTCGACGATGCCGGCGCCTGGGACGGTGAAGGCGTCGCTGCTCAGCGCGAGCATGGAAAGGCCGCGGAGGCCCGGGACGAGAAACTCGAGTGCGTTGCCGAGGATGGTGGCGCGGTTGTTGGGTGGGGCGGCGTCAAGGGGGAAGGCCTCCAACGGCACGGCGAGGAAGACGCCACGGCCGGTGCTGTCGTCGCCGGTGCGGGGAAAGCGAACGCCGACGACGCGGCCGTCTTCCTGGAGGAGAATGGGCGCGGCGTTGGTGGAGGCGGTGAGGTGGTCGGGTCCGTCCTCCCAGCGGATGCCGAGGAGGTCGATGAGGAAGCCGCTGGGGAAGGCGGAGTAATCGAGGTCCAGCGCGAGGCCACCGGCGACGGGGTCTCCTTGGGCGCCGGAGACGCGGAGGGCTCCTTGGTCCTCGAGGAAGCCGGCGACGCGAAGGGTTTGGGATGCGAAGGCCGGCTGGTTGATTTCCTTGAGCCGGGTGAGGAGGTCGTAGGAGGCGACGAAGAGGGAGCCACCCCCGGCGACGTAGGATTGGATGGCAGCGGTCATGCCTGGGGGCGGGGCCTGGAGTTCCTCGGGTCGCCAGACGACGACGCGGTAGGGCCTGAGTTGCTCGGGGGTGGGTGCGCCGCCGCGTTCGGCGGTGTTCCAGACATCGAATTCCACGCCGAGTGCCTCGAGGGCGAGGGTCCAGTTCTCGATGCCGGGGTAGGGGGTCTCGGCGAGGAGTTCGGTGAAGATGGATTCGGGCGAATAGACGAGGAGGGCGGTTGCGGGCCGCGGGGTGATGACGCGGAAGTAGAAGCCGCCGTTGTCATTGGTGGAGGTGTTGCCGGCGCGGTCGGTGGCCAGGAGCTTCCAGAAGAGGGTCTTGCCGGGCTCCATTTCGGGGAGTGCGATGCGCGGCTGGGTGCGGAAGGCGAGGTCCTCGACGACGTTGGTGACGGCGTTGGTGGTCCCGTAGAGGATGCGGGAGCGGGAGGGCTCGCTGGCGAGCCATGACAAGGTGACGCGCCCGAACTCGGCGGTGGAGGCGACGTCGCTCGTGACGGGAGGAATGTTGTCCACGGAGGCCTCGGCGGAGCGGAGGCCTTGGGGTTGGGCGTCGGTGTAATAGGCAAGGAGGGTGTCGCCGTGGGAGACCTTCAACTGGCCGGGGCGAGCCGTGCCGGAGACGAGGGCAACAGCGCCGGTGAAGGTGTTGGGCGAGGCGGTGCGTTGGAGGGTGAGGGCCACGAGGTTGGTGGTGGGGCCGGCGGTGACCGTCACGGAGGCGGAGGGCTGGCCGCGAAGCCCGTCGTCGAGCAGTCGCAAGGTGGCGACGGACGGGGTACGAAAGGCGGCGGAGTCCCATGAAAGCAGACCCTCGCCCGGGGCGGGCAGGCGGCCGGAGACGACGAGGGCAAAGTCTTGGCGGGGGGGGCCGGGTCGGGAGCGGATGTCCTTGGGAACGTTGACGGCGCGGACGCGGACGATCCATTCGCCGGCCGGAGGGGATGCCAGATGGACGGCCTCGACGTTGTTGATGCGGTCGCCGATGGGGGTGCCCGCGACGGACTCGCCCTCGGCGAAGGCGTTGCCCCGGTATTGGATTCCGGATGGGGACACGACCTCAAGGTCGAGGTCGTTGACCATGGCCGGGATGGCGGCGGGGAGGGCAGGGGCGTCGGTGTAGGCGAGGGTGACCTTGAGGGGTTCACCGGCCGCGACGACGACGCGTTTCTCCCATGATTGGCCGACGGCGAGCTCTGCGGACTGGTCGGTGAAGTCAAATCGGCGATCGGAGTCGATGAGGGTTTCGAGGTTCACGCGTCCCCAGCCCTCGTCGTTGTTCGGGACGGGGCCGGTGTCACCGACGAGCACGCCGGGGTCGTCGGGGTCGTCCACGTCGGACGGGACGAGGGCGGTGCCCATGTCGTCGGCGGAGTTGATCAGGGCGGCCTTGACGAGGGCGGGGGAGGGGGTGGCGCCGCCGCGGGTTTGGCGGTGCCATTGGATGAAGATGGCGCAGGCGCCGCTCGCATGGGGCCCGGCTTGGGAGGTGCCGCCTTGGTAGAGGTAGTTGTCGTTGATGGGCGACCATGCGTTTTCCTCGCCGGCGGCCTGGGACTTGAGCGAGGCGATCCATGTGCCGGGCGCGACGACGTCGGGCTTGATGCGGCCGTCCTCGGCGGGTCCCCGGCTGGAGAAGTCGGCCATGACCTCCTGGCCCTCCGCGTAGATGCCAAAGGTGAAGCGATTGTTTTGGCAGGCGCCGGTGGCGAGGACGTTCTTGGCCACGGCGGGGGTGCCGATGGTTTGGCCGCCGGGGCCGGAATTGCCGGCGCTGAACTCGAGCACATAGGCTTGGTCGCCCGGGGTGAGGGAGTCGGCGTCGCGGACGAGGCCGTCGAATTCGGCTGCGCTGAGGTCGTAGCGTCCTTGGGTGTCGTCGCCCCATGAGTTGGAGCCCACCGCGGCGCCGGCGCGAACGGCGTCGCGGGTAAGTTTCTCGAACGATGGGGGCGGGCGGTAGCCGCCTTGGCCGTCGAAGATGCGCTGGCCGACGATGTGGGCGCCGGGAGCAACACCGAGGCCGTAGAGGGCGCCGTCCTCGTCGGATTGGCCGAGGGAGGCGTTGCCTGCGACAATGCCGGCGCAGTGCGTGCCATGGCTATGTTCGTCGGAGGCGTCCTCGAGGCCGTCATAGGCGAACAAGGCGTCCACGCGGCCGTCGAGGTCCGGGTGCATGAGGTCGATGAATCCGAGGTCGAGTCCGGAGTCGGCGACGGCGACGGTGACACCGGAGCCGTCGAACCCGAGTTGATGGACCCACGCGAGGTCGCCCGCCTCGCCTGACTCGCCCGCGACGATCTTGGTGGCGACCTCGTCGTTGAGGCGCATGACGGGTGCGCGCTCGATCCAGACGACGTCGTGGGATCGTGCGAGCTGGACGAGCGCGTTGGCGGTGAGTTGGCCGGAAACCACGGGGCCGAGGGGCATGGCGTCGTGGATGGAGGGGTTGGAGAGGCTGGCGGCGGCGGAGGCCTCTGCTGCGCCGCCGGAGGCGGGTCGCACGAGGATCTTGACGTGAACCGGTTGGGCGGGGGCGGTGGCGAGGGCGCGCACGACGCCAGCATGAATCTTGTGACGGGGCAGGAGGGGGCCCGTCCAGCGAACGAAGGGAAGGGCACGCACGGTGGCTGGGGTGGCGTCGCCAAAGCGTGCGACGAAGGCGTCATCGGGGACGTAATAGAGGAGATCGACGCCTGCGGCGACGAGGGCGGGGCGCCATTCGGATTGGAACGGACCGTCGAACTGGAGCAGGAACAGTCCGTTGATCGGGGTTGAATCCACCTTGGGCGGTTGCGCGGACGGGGCGGAGCGCGGGGGAGTCCGGATGGGCCCGTTGCGCATCCGGATGGTTTTCCATGCCTCGGCGGCATGGCCATGGAGGGCAAGGGCCAGACCCATGAGGCACGCCATGAAAATCGGGGAAACGCGCAGGATCACGCCTTCACGCTAGCGAGACTCGTGCCGTGCTCAAGCATGGCATCTCGGCGTGAAATGGGCCGAAAGACGCCTGCAAGCCCCCGCCAAACATCCGCAATCGCGCGCCCGCGCGGCCGCTTGCGAGGCGGGCAGGGGTGCCACAGCGTGGGCTCGATGAGCAGGATCGTGGGCATCGACCTTGGCACCACCAACTCGCTGGTGGCGATCGTGGACTCGGGCATCCCGTATGTGATTGCGGACGCCGAGGGTCAGCGGTTGACGCCGTCCGTGGTGTACTTCCCGAGGGAGGGTGCACCCGTGGTGGGGCGGGCGGCCCAGCGGGTGCGGGCTTTGCACCCGGCCGAGACGGTGTACTCGGTGAAGCGGTTCATGGGGAGGCGAGGGGCGGACATCCCGCGCGCTGAGATGGAGGTTTCATACCCGGTCCGAGGGGAGGGCGGGGGGGCGGTGACGATCCCGATCCATGGGCGGGACTGGACGCCGGAGGAGGTGTCGGCCGAGGTGCTGGGCAAGGTTCGCGCTGACGCGGAGGCGGCGCTTGGGGAGCCGGTGACGCGGGCGGTGATCACGGTTCCTGCGTACTTCAACGACGCGCAGCGGAACGCGACGGTGCGAGCCGGGGAGTTGGCGGGGTTGACGGTGGAGCGGATCGTGAACGAGCCGACGGCGGCGGCATTGGCGTACGGGTTGGACAAGCTGCGGGACCGGTCGCGGATCGCGGTGTACGACCTTGGCGGCGGGACGTTCGACCTTTCGATCCTTGAGCTGAACCATGGGACGTTCCAGGTGCTGGCGACGCACGGGAACACGCGGCTGGGAGGCGACGACCTTGACCGGCGAGTGACGGATTACTTGGCCGGTGAGGTCCGGGCTGCCGGGGGGCCCGACTTGACGGGTCCGGGACCTTGGGACGCCGTGGCGGTGGCCATGCGGGCGCGGGTGCGGGAGGCGGCCGAGCGTGCAAAGATCCGGCTGAGTGACGAGGAGGAGGTGGAGGTCACGATCCCGTTCCTGACGCCGACCTTCAGCTTTGCGTGTCGCCTTGGCCGCGGGCGGCTGGAGGAGCTGACGCGGGACATCGTGGAGCGGACGCGCGGGCATTGCCTGAGGGCGTTGGCGGACGCGAAGGTGGAGGCGCGCGAACTGGACCAGGTGGTGTTGGTGGGCGGGCAGACGCGCATGCCTTTGGTGCGGCGGCTGGTGTCGGAGTGGTTTGGGTGCGCCGACTTCGAGGAGGTGCGCGGGGACATCCGGCTTGGGGAAGCGCATCACAAGGCGCGGGGTCCGGCATTGAACACGGGGGTGAACCCGGACGAGGCGGTGGCGTTGGGGGCGGCGATCCAAGCGGAGATCTTGGCAGGGGGATTTCGGAACCTGCTGTTGCTGGACGTGACGCCGTTGTCGTTGGGGATCGAGACGTTCGGGGGCTTGATGAACGTGATCATCCCGCGCAACACGACGATCCCGACGAAGGCGGGCGAGATGTTCACGACGGCGATCGACAACCAGCGGTCGATGTTGATCCATGTTTTGCAAGGCGAGCGGGAGCGGGCGGCGGACAACTGGTCGCTGGGGAGGTTCGAGCTGGACTTCGATGCGGCGCCGAAGGGGGTGCCGCGGGTGGGGGTGCAATTCGAGATCGACGCGAACGGGATCCTTCACGTCCTTGCGCGGGACGTCCGGACAGGCCAGCAGAAGGTGGTGGGGATGAAGTCGGCGGTGGACGTCGATGACGCGGACGTGCAACGGATGGTGGAGGAGTCGGTGGCGCATGCGTTCGACGACATGCGGGCGCGGCAATGGATCGAGGCAAAGCTGCGGGCCGGCGAGACGTTGGGGGCGACCCGCAAGACGATGGCGGACTACGACGCGGACCTCGACCCGGGGTATCGCGGACAGATCCTGGCCGCGTTGGAGGCGGTGGAGGTGGTGCTGGCGGGGGAGGATCCGAGGACGAAGACGGGCGACCCCGCGAAGCTGAAGGCGGCGACGGCGAACCTCGACGAGGTGACCCGGCCCCTTGCGGAGCACGCGATGGACCAGGTGATGGAGGCGATGCTGCGGAAGAAGGGAATGATTGCGTGAGCCACGGCAGACGGGGGCCGGCCGAAAGGGCGCGGCCCCCGTTTTGGAGCATCCAACGGACGACAGGCTAGTTCGAGGATCGGTAGAACTTCTGCGGTGCGTCGGCGGGAAGCTGGTAGGGGCTGGTGGCGCCCGAGACGTCCTTGAAGGTCCCATTGATGGCATCGGCCTCTTGGAGCTTGCCCGAAAAGGTCACCTTGCTGCCCTCGATGCTGAGGGTTGGCGGCAGCTCCGGCAGCGGCTGGAGTGCGACGAAGCAGATCTTGTTGTTGGAGGCCGAGGGGCCGCTCCGGATGGAAAGGAGTCCATCCTGGATCCGTGCCTCGATGTCGAAGGTGCCCCATGCCGCCGTGGCGGTGGGCGTGTAGGTCGTCGTGGTCACGTCCTCGACGGTGAACTGGAACACGCTGTCCAGCGCGGTGGCGTCGCCTGCGACGATGCGGACCGAATAGCGGCCGGACGGGACGGCCATTTCCCAGACCATGTCGCCGCCGTTCTTCTGGAGGTGATTGAGCGTGTCAAAGCGCGCGTCCGGCGAGACGTCGGCTGTGCGATGGCGGGAATTGGCGGCGTTGTCCTCGAGCCAGCCATAGGACAACCCGTTGCCGCGGTCCCCGAACACGTCCCCGTAGTCGTCGGCATAGCCGGGCAGGGGATATCCGGCGGCGCCGGTGGTGAACGTGGGATTTGCAAAGTTCACGAAGATGCCCGACGCGGCGGCCGAGCCCGAGGCCGGGCTGGAGGGCGCCGAGATGCCCGACGCATTGCGGGCACGGACGCGGAAGGAGCCGGGCTGGCCGGGTTGCAGGCCCCCGACCGGGACGCGCGACGCCCTTGCCCCGGCAGAAGCGACCTCGGTGAAGTTGCCCGACGCGTCGGCTTGCTCGACCACGAACCCGTCGAGGACGACGTTGGAGGAGGACCACGACACGAGAACTCCCTGGGTGGAGAAGGGCTCGACGCCGATGTTGACGGGGGCTTCAGGCACGGTCAGGGCGGACGCCTCCGGGGATGCGCCGCTCGACTCGCCACCGGGAAGGCTCGCGACGACGACATAATAGACGTTGCGGCCGCCGGGGACGGTGGAGTCGGCGTGGGAAGTTCCCGCGACGGCCGAGGCAACGGTGGTGTAAGGACCACCGGGGGTCAGGGAGCGACGCACCTCGTAGGCGGTTGCACCCGGGAAGGAATCCCACCGGAGGTTGACGCCGGCCGGGGAGCTCGTGGCCGCGACGTTGGAGGGCGAAGCGGCAGGGGTGGCTGGCAGGATGAGCGACGCGCCGGATTCACCGATCCCATTTTGGCCCTTCACGAGGTAAAAGTAGGTCTTGCCGTTGGCGAGGCCGGTGTCCTCGAAGGTGGAGCCGCCGACCTTGGGGGCGATGACGTCGAAGGGGCCTTCGGCCTTGTCTGATCGGGCAACCGAGTATGACCACGCGGTGCCGGCCTCCCATGAAAGGGTGACCTTGCCATCGCCCACCTTGGCGACGGCGAGGGAGCTGGGGGCGATGGGTGGCACGGCGGGGGCGACAACGAGGCCATACATGTTGCGGCCCTCGTTCTGGGGCCCGAGGACGACGACGCCCGGTTCGAGGACCTTGAAGTAGATGGATGCGACCTGATTGATGGTGATGTCGGCATTCTCGTCATAGCCGACCTCGTCGGGGTCGTCGGCGATGGCGGCGCGGTTCCTGCCGGTCGCAACGGGGAGCCATCCGTCGGTGGCGACCCATGTCATGTTGGCGTTGAGGTCGGGCGGGTTGCTGCCGTTGTTGTCGCCAACGCGGTTGTCCACGAGCAGGTAGGCGAGGGTCTTGCCCGCGAGGGTCACGTTGATGCTGAGGTCGGGGTTGTCGCGGTAGTTGTTGGCGATGGCGAGGTATTCGTTGTTGAGAAGGTAGGGAGGGAGTGGCAGCGCATCCGAGGCGGCGTTCCATTCGTGGATGCGGTCCGTCATGGC
>CAIYFP010000097.1 GCA_903925515.1 uncultured Verrucomicrobiota bacterium | reverse complement strand
GGGTTCGTGTCCGGGGATGGCATCCGGTGGCGGCGGATGGAGGGCGGGCCGTTGATACGGGAAGGAGCGTTTGACTCGCAGAACGTGGGGTGCTGGTCGGAGGCGGAGGGGCGATACGTCGTGTACCTGCGTTCATGGACGGGCGGCGGGTTCGCGGGGTACCGGTCGATCAGCCGGGCGACGTCGGAGGATTTCCGGACATGGGGCAAGCCCGAGCCGATGAGCTTCGGGGATGCGCCCCCGGAGCACCTGTACACGAGCCAGACCCAGCCGTACGCGCGTGCGCCGCACTTGATGGTGGCGACGCCGATGCGGTTCGTGCCGGGGCGGAGGGTATTGTCGGAGGAGCAGGAGCGGGCGTTGGGGGTGTCCAAGGGCTACGCGGCGGACACGGCGGAGGCGGTGTTGATGACGTCGCGCGGCGGGACGCGGTACCAGCGCACCTTCCTTGAGGGGTTCATCCGGCCGGGAATGGATCCCGGGAACTGGGCGTCGCGCGCCGGGTTGACGGCGCTGGGGATCGTGCAGACGGGGCCGGGGGAGATGTCGGTGTACAAGCAGGCGCACTACGCGCAGGCGAGCTGCCACTTGGTGCGGCACGTCTTGCGGCTGGACGGACTGGCGTCGGTGCGCGCGCCGTATCGGGGCGGGGAGCTGGTGACGCATCCGCTGGTGTTCGAGGGCGGCAGGTTGTGGTTGAACGTGAGCACGGGCGCGGCCGGGGGAGTGCGCGTGGAGGTGCAGGACGCGCAGGGAACGGCGTTGCCGGGGCTGCGGCTGGAGGATTGCGGAGAGCTTGCGGGGGATGACGTGAGGAGGGAGGTGCGCTGGGGCCATGGGGAAGCCCTTGCGGCGCAGGAGGGGAAGCCGGTGCGGCTGCGGTTCGTGATGCGGGACGCAGACCTGTTCTCGTTGCAGTTTGGGAGGTGACCGTATGGCGGATCGGGGCGCGTGCGCGGGCGCGCCGGGTGTTCAGCGTGGCCGGGTGTGGAGGTGGATCTCGGACCATGCATCGACGGAAGGGAGAGGGGAGACGGGGCGCCACGTCGTGGAGCCCGGGGCGCGGACGTCGAGACCTTGGAGGACGGCGTCGTCGCCGAGCCCG
Organism: uncultured Verrucomicrobiota bacterium; assembly: GCA_903925515.1. Taxonomy (GTDB): domain Bacteria; phylum Verrucomicrobiota; class Verrucomicrobiia; order Limisphaerales; family UBA9464; genus UBA6176. Next base: position 10,973 of record CAIYFP010000097.1, on the reverse strand, counting down.
AAGTGGACGGAGCCGACGGCCTGGGATCGGTGGGATTCGCCGGTGTTGAGGGAGCGTTCCTGGAGGCGTCCGCCGGCCTTGATGCGCACGGACCAGCCGGTGCCGGGGTCGTCAAGGAACCGGAGGCCGAGCCAGTGCCGGGCGGGTTGGGAGCGGTTGGAGAGGATGACGAGCCGCTGACGGCGGGTGGGCCAGAGCTCCATGGTGGAGACGGCGAGGTCGATGCGGCCGTCGCGGTCGAAGTCGAGGGCGACGGCATTGCGTTGGTCGGCGAGGACGGCGGCGCCGAGGAGCCATGCGGACTCGCGCCATCCGTCGCCATGCTGATTGAGGAAGAGGGCTCCGTGTAGCCAGCCGCCGTAGGAGGCCCGTGCGGCGGCGCGCCTGCCGGCATTTGCGCGGAAGAAGGCATCGGCGACGGGGTTGTTGGTGGAGGCCGCGGCATGGAGGTCGAGGGTCCAGAATTGCTCCTCGTAGTCGGCCGTGGAGGCGAGGGTTTCGTGCCCGTTGGCAAGGTGCATGTCGGGCCAGCCGTCATTGTCGGCGTCGAGGAGCGTGGCGGCCCATGCCCAGCCGCCGCGGGCCATGGAGATGCCCGAGGGATTGGGTGAAAAGCGTTGCCCGTCCCAACGAAGCCAGCGGTTGCCAGAGGTCATGGCGCGGCGGAGCGGGGCGTCGTTTGGCCATGAGGGGTGCCGTTGGCCGGAGGCGTCGAGACGGTCGGCCACCGGGGAGTCCATGCCGACGAGCAGGAGGTCCATGAGGTCGTCGCCGTCGATGTCGCCGGTCCAGTGGCCCATGCCGAAGGCGAGGCGGTTGGTGCCGAGGGACGGGGTAATGTCCGTGAAGCGTGCGGAGCCGGCGTTTTGGAAGAGGTCGAGTCCTGCGAAGTCGCTGGCGAGGGCGAGGTCGGGGAGGCCGTCGCGGTTCCAGTCGGCAAACGACGCGGAGTAGATGCGCCGTCTGGCCTTGGGGCCGAGGCCGGACGTGGACGTGATGTCGGACCATCCATTGGTCCCGTTGTTTTGGAGGAGGACGGAGCGGAAGCCGTCCATGGCATCGTGCCATGGGGTGGGGAACTGACCTCCCTGGTAGGGGAGCTTGTACTGGCCGATGAAGGCATCGGGGTCGCCGTCGGCGTCGATGTCCGCGATGGCGAGGGACTGGGGGTGAGGGAGGCGGGAGGGGCTGTTCCAGAGGAGGATGCCGGGGCCAGTCCAAGTTGGGCCGGGAAGGACCCGGAGGCCGTCGGCGGAGGCGAGCCACAGGTCGGGCGAGCCGTCGTGGTTCCAGTCGGAGACGGCGGCGGCCCAGATCCGTTCGGGCGGGAGTCCGTGAAGGGGTTCGGCGAGCCATTGGCCATGGCGGCGCCTGAACCATGTGGCGGCGCCGACCATGAGGAGGGCGGGGCCGTCGGGTTCGTCGATGACGAGGAGGGGGTCGGTGAAGGGGGAGTGCGGGGGCACGGGGATTTCAAGCTCGGCCTCGACCGAGAACGCGGGCGCGCCATGGGAGACGCGGGCTTCGAGTTGATGGACGCGGACATGGCCGATGGAATCAGGCTGGAGCGGGGTGGAGGACCAGCGAGCGGGGTCCACCCATGCGAGGCCGGAGAGGGTTACGCGCGCGGGGGAGGCACCCTGGCGTTGGGCGAGGATCTGGAAGCGGACAGCGGCCCGGGCGGGTGGCGGGGAGGGTTGCCAGTGTTCGAGGTGCCAGCGGGTTCGCGTGATTTGCCAGCCTTCGGCATGCCAAGCGTGAACCTGCCGGGTCCATTGGGGGGAGTTCCATGCGAGGGGTGGTGCTAAGGATGGAGACCTTGGAGAGGTGCCCGTGGGGCCGGGCGTTGCGGTGATGGAGGCGACGGCGAGGGCGCGTTCGGGCCATGGGTTGATGGCATGGTTCCAGTGGTTCCACCATTCGACCATGGCTTCGCGGAAGGGCAGTGAATCCACCTCGACGGGGAAGTGGGCATGGAGGTCGGCGTTGGCGGCGGCCTCCATTTCCATGAATTGGGCGGCCATGGCATCGAGGGCGCTTGAGGACGACTGGGCGGCAGGCGCGGAGGCGGGTGGGGCGGAAAGGCGCTTGGCGAGGAGCAGGACGGCGAGGCCGATGGCGAGAACAAGTGCGGCCGCGAGGACGGGCGAGGCAGGACGGGTGCGTGGGTCAGGCATGGGATGAGGCGGCAAGGGGGGGTGGGAAGCGAGCCGCGTATTGACTTGGAGAAGGCATCTCAATAGGAAGGGAGAGTCTCTCTTGGAACGCAGCGCACATACCTATGCCATGAAAACGCCGGAAACAACGGGTGGCCACCTCCGGGACCGCCTTGCCTTCACCCTCATCGAGTTGCTCGTCGTCATCGCCATCATCGCGATCCTTGCTGGCATGTTGTTGCCGGCGTTGGGCCGCGCGAAGGACCAGGCGCAGAAGACGGTGGATATCAACAACGTCAAGCAGATCCTTCTGGCGAGCCAGATCTACGTGTCCGACAACAACGACTACCTGGCGCATCCCGGCTGGGGCGGCGACCTGACTGGGCCGGATTGCTGGGCGTATGCGACGGCGAACAAGGGACGCATCCTGAATGGGCCGGCCGCGCCCGCGAGTGCGGCGGGGCGAGACAAGAACTCGCCGCAGTACTCGAACCAAGTGGCGTTCTTCCGGATCGGGCAGCTTGGAAAGATCCTGACGACGCCCAACGTGCTGGAGTGCCCCAAGGACGTGGCGTTGCGGGGTTCTGGAAACCAGAAGCGCTGGTGGCTGGCGCGTCCCTTGAAGCTGACGTCGTATTGCTGGAACGGGACCATCGGGGGCTACGTGGGACCGCGTGCGTCGGATCTTCAAGGTCGGACCTACAAGATCACCCAGTACCAACCCTTGGACATCCAGCTCTGGGAACAGAACGAGACGGACGGCTTCTTCTTCAACGACGCCGGCAACAACCCCCTGACGGGTGGCGAGGGCGTGTCGCAGCGTCATGCGGGAGGCGGCAACTACACGGACACGAGGGACAAGGGCGGCGGGGCGATGGTGGGGCGGGTAGGCGGGACGGCGCAGTTCATCAAGCTGCGCCAGTTCAACGAGTTCCTTGATGCCCGCAAGAATCCGACCCCGAACGACTTGCTCAACGGCCCTGGCTTCAGCCGCTGAATCCATGCGTGCCCTTGATTCCATGGCGGCGCGCGGCCTTGCCGTGGCTGTCCTTGCTGCGTTCCTGCTCATGGGTTGCGGGGAAAGCGGCCCGGACAACAGCCCGATCAAGCTGAAGGGTGCCGACAAGGTCCTGACGGCGATCCAAAAGAATGATTGCGAGGGCATGATTGCGGGGTTGGCGGAGGCCAAGGAGGTGGCGGGGAACAACCCGGAGGGAAAGGCGGAGTACCGCCGTCTTCGCGAGAAGGTCGCGGACTACCTTGTCCCGCGGATGGCAGACGACGAGAAGGCGAAGGAGGCCTACCGCGCGTTGTCCGCGCTTGAGACAGGCCGATGACGCGAGGGGACAGGCATGGAGCAAGGCCCGCCGTGGACGACGGCGGGCTTTTTGCTGGGGGGAGGGGTGGCGGGCCTTGGACGGGCCGGGGGCAACCGGGGCGTGAGCGTGAAGCGAGAGGGAGGGCATGGGCGAGACGCTGAAGGCCTTGAGGGCATTGGCCGACCCGACGCGGATGCGGATCGTGGCGTTGCTGGAGCCTGGGGAGCTATCGGTGACGGAGATCCATGAGGTCACGCGGCTGGGGCAGTCGCGCATCTCGACGCACCTTGGGTTGCTAACGGAGGCCGGGTTGGTGGCGTTGAGGAAGGACGGGCGCCGGAGCTTCTACGGGTTGAACCCGGGGATGGGGGATGAGGTTGGGGCCTTGGTGGCGGCGGCGGTGAAGGGCGCGGTGGAATTGCCGGAACGGACGTCAGACGTGGTGAACCTCCGGCGGGTGCTGGCGCTGCGGGAGGAGCGAGCGCAGGTGTATTTCAACCATGTGGCGGGTCGGTTCGACCGGGTTTATGGGCCGGGGCGATCGTGGCAGGCGTTCGGGCACCTGTTGCTGCGGATGTTGCCGCCCTTGGACGTGGCGGACCTTGGCTCGGGGGAGGGCTTGGTCGCGGAGATGCTGGCGAGGCGTTGCCGACGGGTGATCGCGGTGGACAACTCGGAGCGGATGGTGGAGTTCGGGACGCGCAAGGCGCGGGAGAACGGGGTGGGCAACCTCGAGTTTCGGCTGGGCGACATCGTGGAGCCGCCGTTGGAGGATGCGAGCGTGGACGTGGCGATCCTGAGCCATGCGTTGCACCACGCGGAGGACCCGGTGCGGGCGGTGGGGTCCGCGCATCGGATTCTGCGGGCGGGGGGGCAGGTGCTGGTGCTGGACCTTGTCCGGCATCGATTCGAGCAGGCGCGGGAACGGTATGGCGATCGTTGGCTTGGGTTTGCGGCGTCGGACCTGCAACGATGGCTGGAGGAGGCCGGGTTCGAGCGGATTGAGGTGAGCGTGGTGTCGCGGGAGGAGGAGCCGCCGCATTTTGAAACGCTGCTGGCGTCGGGGGTGAAGTCCGTGGGCGCGGAGGGCGGGGGCGCGCGGCGCGGGCGGGGCTCGGGTGGTGCGGTGGATTGAGCGGGTCGATGGACGGTTGCGGGCTATCGATTCACGCGTGCGGCCGGGTGCATGGCATGAAGGGCGGCGATGAATGCACGAGGATGGGCGGGCGGCGGCCGGGTTCCGTCGGGTTTGAAGTGGGGATACACGGCCTTCATGGCGGTGCTGGTGCCGGTGTACTGGTGGAAGTATGGGCCGACCAACTTCCTGTACTTCTGCGACGTGGCGTTGTTCCTGACGTTGGCGGGGGTTTGGACGGGGAACCGGCTGGTGGTGTCGATGGCGGCGGTGGGCATCCTGATGCCGCAGGGTTTGTGGTGCCTTGATTTTGTGGTGCAGATGCTTGGGGGACGGCTGACGGGGATGACGGCGTACATGTTTGACGGCAACCGCTCGTTGTTCCTGAGGGGGCTGTCCTTGTTCCATGGATGGCTGCCGTTCTTGCTGGTGTACCTTGTCCGGAGGCTGGGGTACGACCGCCGCGGTTTTTTGGCATGGACGGCGACGGCGTGGGGATTGTGTTTGGCGAGCTACTTCCTGTTGCCGCCGGCCGGGGAGGAGCATGCGGGGAAGCTGGTGCCGAACAACGTGAACTACGTGTGGGGCCTTGATGATGCGAAGCCGCAGGGTTGGATGCCGCCCGGCTTGTACTTGGCCGTGTGGATGGCGGCGCTGGCCGTCGTGGTGTATGGGCCGACGCACTGGATGTTGGGCCGGCTTGGGGGGAAGGGCTTGCGACCATGACGTGTGGCACGGTGCGTGCTTCAACCCTGGAAGAGCTTTGCAATTTTGCCTCGAAAGGGAAGACCTTGGGCAAGGAACGAGCGGGGGACCCCGGGTTGGAGGAGGCGAGGGTTGCTGGGTGGCCAGCGACGAACGCATCGAGGCCAAGAAATGGGGCGCCGACATGGCGAGGTGTTCATGGAGCGACGAACTCGGTTTGTGGGCATGGGGCTGGGTGGTGGCGCCCCGGCGACCTTGGTGCTGGGCCTTGCCTTGATGGTGTCGAGGCCTCGCAGGGCGTTGGCCGAGGGCAGGGCGGAGTACCGGTACGAGGACTACCGGGAGGATGGCGACCGGATGGACGTGCAGACGCACTCGGCATGGTTCGAGTACGCGTTGCACGAGAAGGTGACGGCCCGGGCGTCGGTGACGCGGGACGCGTTGTCCGGGGCGACTCCGACGGGCGGGCCGGGTAATCCGGCGGATGCGGATTACCGGGGCTATGAGTGGGTTCGGATGCGGGACGTGCGGAACGCGGGCTTCGTGGAGGCGTCGGTTCGGGCGGGGCGGACGTTGACGACGCCGCAGGTGGCGTACAGCGAGGAGAGCGACTACCAATCCACGGGGTTGTCGTTGACGGAGACGATCGACTTCAACCAGCGGAACACGTCGTTGGTGCTGGGGCTGGCGAGGAACTCGGACTCGGTCAAGGGGCGGTTCCAGAGGCGTTACCGGCACAAGGGCACATGGGATTTCCTCGTGGGGTTGAACCAGGTGCTGGGGCCGCGGACGTACATGACGTTCAACGTGACGGTGGGGTATGCGAACGGGTACCTGAGCGACCCTTACAAGGGCGTGAACGTGTCGATGGACCTGCCCGGGGACGTGTTCGACTCGGTGCCATGGTATGCAATCGACCCGGAGAAGCGGCCCTCGACGAAGCTGAAGCAGGTGGTGTTCGCGAGCGTGAACCACTTGTTCCCGGCGGTGAACGGGGCGGCGGAGGGCAGCTACCGGTTTCATCATGACGACTGGGGCGTGATCGCAAACACGGTGCAGGTGGGGTGGGCGCAAAGGCTGGGCAAGCGGGTCACGGTGTCGCCGTTGTTCCGGTACCACCACCAGACGGCGGCAAACTTCTTCGTGCAGCGCGTGAACTCGGACCCGACGTTCGCCGGGAGCCGCGTGGCGTTCGATCTGGGCAACAACTTCGTGGGGCAGGAAGGGGTGGACCCGGGCTTCGACATGGCGTTGGCGGACCCCGCCAACCACCAGTTCGTGTCGGTGCCGGCCTACCCGGAGTTCTACTCGGCGGACTACCGGTTGAGCGACCTTCAGTCCTTCACGTACGGCGTGAGCGTGGCGGTGCAGGTCCACGAGCGGGCGGCGGTGGTCATGGGATACCGAAGGTATGACATGCACGGGCTCGACCCGCGCATCTCGGCGGCGACCTATCCGGACGCGCACATCGTCAACGTGGGGCTGAACACGGCGTTCTGACGGGACATGGGAGGTGTCGTGGACAGCAAAGCGGGAAAGGGGTTTTCCGGGCCGGCCACGGGGCGGGGGCCGGAGGAGGCGGTCCGTGCGCGGATTCGGTCGGATGCGCGCCTTGGGCGGGGGCCGGGGGCGCATGAATTGTTGTTTGCGGCGATGGGCACGCGATGCCGGGTGTCGTTCCGGGGCGGGCCCGCGCCGGAGGCGGTTGCGACGGCGGTGTTGGATTGGGTGGGCGGGTTCGAGGGCCGGTACAGCCGCTACGTCGAGGACAGTTGGTTGTCCCGCGTAAATGCTGCGGCCGGGGGCGACTGGACGCCGATGGACGCGGAGGCGGAGCAGTTGATGAGGCTGTGCGGGCAACTGGCTTACCTGACGCACGGGGCGTTGGACGCGACGTCGCTGCCGTTGACGCGGCTGTGGGACTGGAGACGCGGCCGGGTGCCAACGGACGCCGAGGTGGAGGCGGCGCGCGGGTTGGTGGGGTGGCGGGGCGTGGAACTGGCGCCCGGAAAGATCCGGTTGTCGCGCGCCGGGATGGCCATCGACCTGGGCGGCGTGGGCAAGGAATACGCGGTGGACCAGACGATCCTGATGTTGGCGCGGATGGGGGTGGGGTCGGCCTTGGTGGACTATGGGGCGGACATCCGGGTGATGGGCTTGCCGGGGGATGGCCGTGCGGCATGGAAGATCGGCCTTGAGGACCCGGCAAACCCGGGGCACGCGCGGGTGCATGTGGTGGTGCGGGACGGGGCGGTGGCGACGTCCGGGGGGTACGTGCGTGGGTTTGACGCCGGGGGACGGCGGTTTGGGCACATCGTGGACCCGAGGACGGGGCGGCCGGCGGCGAACGACGTGTTGGCCGCGAGCGTGCTGGCGCCGAGCTGCACGCAGGCGGGGATGCTTTCGACGGCGATCTGCGTGCTGGGGGCGGAGTCGGGGCGAAGGCTCCTTTCCACGACGCCCGGGGTCGAGGGTTGCATTGTCACGAAGATGGGGTTGGTTGAATCAGGAAGGTTTCATGAGCATGTCACGGCGTAGTCATGGGCGTTGGGTGCTGGCGTGGGCCGGCATGGTCGTGGGGTTGGCCTTGCAGGCGGCGGGTCTGGTGCAGGTGGGGGCGGAGTTTCCGGACCTTGCCAAGGCGGGACTCGAGGGTTCGTTGCCGGACTTGAAGGGCAAGGTGGTGGTGGTGGACCTGTGGGCGACATGGTGCGCGCCATGCAAGAAGGCGCTGCCGATGTACGCGGAGCTGCACAAGGAGTTTGCGGGGCGGGACGTGGCGATCGTGGCGGTGAGCCTCGACGAGGACCGCAAGGCCTTCGAGGCGTTCGTCAGGAAGAGCGCGTTCCCGTTCACGGTGGTTCGGGACCCGAAGGGCAAGCTTGCGGACGCGCTGGGCGTGCAGGAGATGCCGACGTCGGTGGTGGTGGGGAAGGACGGAAAGGTGGCGTCGGTGCATAGCGGGTCGATGGGGGACAAGGCACGCGCGAAGCTGGCCGCGGAGCTCGAAGGGCTGTTGAAGAGATAGGGACCAAACGGGGGATGACGCGATGAAGGCATGGCACGGGTCTGGGTCGGGCGGGTTGGCGTGGGCGCTGTTTTTGCTGCTCGTGGGTGGGCTCGGCGGCGGGTGCAACGCGGTCAAGCCATGGCAACGAGGACAACTGGCGGACCCGTTGGTGCGGCCGGACCGGGATCCGCTGGGCCTTGCGTTGGCGGAGCACGTGTTCTTCTCGCGCGAGGCGGCGATGGGCGGCCGGGGGGTGGGCGGCGGCGGCTGCGGCTGCAACTGACGCCCGGGACTTTGGAATCGGACAAGGCGAGGGAGAACAAGCGATGAATACAAGAAGGCTGCCCGCGGTGGTCGCGGCGTTGTTCCTGCAGTTTGCACCGCTGTTGCGAACGGTGGAGCCGGCGATGCTGGGCGTGTTGCAACCGGTGTTCGTGCTGTTGCGGTGGGCTTCGGCGGCCGCGGCGGTGGCGGGCGGCGCGCATGCATTGTCCGGGGCGACGGGCCTGGTGACATCGTCCGCGGTCCGGGGCACGAACGGAGCAAGCCTGAGCTACCGGGCGCAGATCACGAGCGACGCGCATGGGACGGCGAAGTCGTACTCGGCGACGGGCCTTCCTCCCGGCGTGCTCGTGAGCAGCTCCACGGCCGGCGTCATCTCTGGAACGCCAAGCGCCGCCGGCACGTTCTCGGCCCGGGTGACCGGATGGGAATTTTCAAACCGGACCGGCGATTCCTACACCGCGACGGTGACCTTTACGATCGTGGACGGGGCCCCGGTGATCTCGGTGCAGCCGGCCCCGTTGACCGTCAAGGAGGGCGGTTCGGCAACCTTGTCGGTGACGGCGACGGGCATGGGCTTGGCCTATCGTTGGATCAAGGACGGGCTGGAACTGGGGGGGGCCACCAGCGCCACGTTCACGCTGAATCCCGTCAAGGCGTCGGATGCCGGGCAGTACCAGGTGCGGGTCCAGAATTCCGGCGGCTCCGTCCTGAGCGCGCCGGCGCGGCTCACGGTGGAGCCGTTGGCGTCGCCGCCCGTCTTCGCGACGTCGCCGGTGGGCAAGGCGGTGCATGCGGGCGAGACCGTCACGTTGACGGCGCGGGCGACCGTGGCGACACCGGGGGTAACACCTACGTATGCGTGGTTGCGCGACGGCGTGGCCGTCGGTGCAACCTCTGGGGAACTTGTCCTGCGCAACGTGGGGGCAGCGCAGGCCGGATCGTACCTCGCCATGGCCTCCGCCCATGGCCTTTCGGTGACCTCGGCCCCCGCCGTGGTCACCGTCGTGGCCCCGTTGGCTGCGTCGGTGGGCAGCGTGGGTCTCTCCCGGGCGAGCGTGCTCGCCAATTCCATTCCAGGCCGCAGATACTTCCTTGAGCGGGCAGAGGATCCCGCGTCGGCGTCATGGGTGCCCGTTGCGGACAAGTCCGGGACGGGCCCGGTGATCGAGTTTGTGGATCCCGGGGCAGGCCCGGGGTCGCGGTTCTACCGGGTCAGGGTGGGTGAGTAGGTGCCGCTGCCTGCGCAGGCCGCCCTCTGCAGACCGCCTTGCGTCTCGGGCGGCGCCGAGTGGGTCCTCCAACGGACGCGAGAGAGACATGCTGGCACCCGGCCTCCGGACATCTCGGACCGTGGGCCGCAACTCGCGGCCATGGGCTTCAAGGGACACTTCCGGCCGTGGCAAACGGCGCACGGTCTGACCCACCCACACCGCCCGCATGGAAACGATGCGCGGGATGGGAAGGCGCCACATGGGCCATCCAGGCATGGAAGCGACGCCGGAGGCTTGCACGCTCCTGCGCATCCACCCGGAGGACCGGGCGATGAAGGGATGCAACCCGAGCGCCGGGCGGGCCTCGAATGCCGCCGGCCCGGGCGATGGCGACATGGCCCGGTCTGGCCAGCCTCCGGGATCGAAGGGAATGAGCAGAATCCCCCGGGGTTCGGCGGACAGAGTTCCGTGGAGCCCGGGGAGTTCGTTGTGGTTGAACCGCAAACCATGCCGGGAAAGGTCCGTTGGCTCGTCCGGGCCTCCGACCTTTCGCGCCGAACCCGAGTAAGCGGTCCAGCCGGTGCATGTCCTCGCCACGGCTCGCGGCGGGGTGAGCTTCTTGAAATCCGTGCGTGGCCCGTCCTCAGGCGGGCGATGGATCGGGCCGCCTCCAGATCTCCGGCAGCACTTCGTCGATCCGCGTGATGTTCAGCCGGACCCCATCGCTCAGGTGCTCGGTAACCGTCCGGCAGAACCGTGGATGCCCGGCTCTCGTCTGGGGACTGGGGTGCCCATGGGCTGGGATGCGATGGGCCATGGTGGCAGCCCTCGGGCTACATGGGGAATGGACGCCCGGGGAAGCCGTCGGCGGTCGCCCCGGTCCATCCGGCGCAACGAATCGGCCCACCCGTACCCGGCCGAGAGCCGGGCATCCACGGTTCCGCCGGACGGTTACGTTGCGGGCATCTCTGGGGTAGGGTGGCAGCGGCATCTTGCCGCTGGACGTGACCCAGCCAGAGCCGAGACGGCTCTGCCACGCTTCCGCCGGGTGAGGGCACCCGGGCCTAACCCAAGTTCCGCAGTTGGCCGGGAGCCCCCCCTAATTTTCGGGGGCGGGTTTTTTGAAATGCTCGGGAAGTGGGACGGGCGGGG
>CAIYFP010000096.1 GCA_903925515.1 uncultured Verrucomicrobiota bacterium | reverse complement strand
CCGGATCTCCGCATAAGGAGTTCTTGAGTGGCCGGTTCTCGCCCCACGCGGCGCTGCCAGAGGGTGGATCCCGCGGGCTCTCTTCGCGTCTTCGCGTCTACCAAGGAAACCGCCGGTTGGCCGACCGGCCAGGTTTCACTGGCCCAATCAACCAAGGCCCGCCTTGGCCCTGATCTTCGCGTGATTCAAAAAACAAGGCCTCGCACGCACTGATTCCATGATGCATGCAGCGGGGATCTGGTCACGAGAAGACGCGAAGAATGCGGTCCCAGGGATACCCGTGCCGGGGTGGATGCCCATCCGCTTCGAACGCGTATTGGCACGAAGCCTGCCTCAGCTCGCCCGCTTGCGGATCGCGAGCCTCCCACCTCCTTGCGCGAGGATTTGGGGGCTCAGTCCCCCCTTGCGACCCCGCGTTGCAGTTCCGGCTTGTCGGACTTGCGATGCCATGGGAGGCGCTTCAGCCAGAGGCGCAGCGCCTGCCAATGGATGAGGGCGATGGTCCGGAGCGTGACCAGCGGGTAGCGGGCGAGGAGCCGCAGCAGGGAGGCGTCGGACAGGGGCACTCGCGTGCCCGTCAGCGTGCTCACGAGGACCGCTCGTCCCTGGTCATCCACGTCGTTCACCCCGATGGCGAGCTGGTCGCCGGGGTCCCGAAGTCTGAAGTCGAAGCTGAGGTCCAGCGCACTGAACGGCGACACGTAGAAATGCTTGGGCACGACCATGCGAAAGCGCGCGCCTTGGCCGTCGGCCGGTCCCTCCTCCAGCGGCACAAGGTACGGCTTTTGTTCGCCGAACGTGTTGCCGACCTCCGCGACCGCGACGACGGGCCGGCCGTCCGGGGCCTCGACGAAGTAGAAGCTCACGGGGTTGAACACGTAGCCCAGCACGCGCGGGAATGTGAGCAGCCGCACGCGTGCCCCGCCCGGCAGGGCGACTCCCTGTGAGGACAGCCAACGTTCCAACGACCCACGGGCGGACGCTGTCTTTTCGACGCCGCGCATGGCGAAGTGGTCGGCGTCCCTGAACGACACGAGACGCGGGCGGTTCCAACCGAAGACACGCAGGCTGCGGTCCAGCTCGGGCAGCTCGCCGAGGTCAAGGCACGCGAGGAAGATGCCGTACTCGAACCGGTGGACCCTCGGCGACAGCCGATGGTGCATCACGCGGCACTCGTAGAGGCAGGACCTCCATGGCGTCGATGGATCCATCGCCTTCACTGAACCACGGAATCGCGAGGGAGGAACCCGAAACTTGGACCTTGAAACTTCACACGGCCCGCCCCGAACTCCCCGCCAGCACATGAGCCTGAGGCTGCACAACACGCTCACACGGACCGTCGAGCCCTTCGTCCCCGCGACGCCCCCGAGGGTGGGGCTCTATTGTTGCGGGCCGACGGTCTATGACTTCGGGCACGTGGGGAACTTCCGCACGTTTGTCTTCGCGGACCTCGTCCGGCGGGCGCTGGCGTTCAACGGGCTCGTGGTGACGCACGTCATGAACGTGACGGACGTCGAGGACAAGATCCTGAGGCGGTTGCGGGAGACGGGGCAGGCGCTGCGCCCGTTCACGGCCACGTACATCGACGCCTTCCTCTCGGACCTTGCGTCGCTGCGGTGCCTGCGGCCGCATCATCTGCCGCGCGCGACGGACCACATCGCGGACATGGTCCGCCTGATCTCGCGGCTGATGGAGCGCGGGATCGCCTACAAGGCCCCGGACGGGTCCGTCTATTTCAACATCGAGCAATACCGCCGGTCAGAACGCTGGCCCGGCTGCGCCTGCCGGTATGGCCAGCTCGTGCACATCGACCCCGAGCAACAGCGCGCCTCGGGTCGCGTCTCGGCCGACGAGTACGACAAGGACCACGTGGCGGACTTCGCGTTGTGGAAGGCGCGCGTGCCGGAGGATGGCGATGTGTTCTGGGAGAGCCCATGGGGGCAGGGGCGCCCGGGCTGGCACATCGAGTGCTCGGCCATGAGCATGGCGTTGCTGGGCGACTCCCTCGACATCCACCTCGGCGGCGAGGACCTCGCGTTCCCGCATCACGAGGACGAGATCGCGCAGAGCGAGGGCGCGGGCGGGCTGCGCGGCGACCTGCACGGGAAGCACCTGCCGTTCGTCCGGCATTGGCTGCACGGCGCCCACCTGCTGGTCGAGGGCCGCAAGATGTCCAAGTCGCTCGGCAACTACTTCACCGTGCGCGACCTCCTCGCCAAGGGCTTCGACGGCCGCGAGGTGCGCTTCCTTCTCCTTTCCGCCCACTACCGCGAGACGTTCAACTTCACGCTGGCCGGGCTGGAGGGGGCGCGCACCGCGTTGGCGCGGCTGGACGAATGCCTCGGGAAGCTGCGCGAGCGCGCGGCGTCGCATGGGGGGCCAGCCCCGGCTCCCGTGCACGGACTGGTCGAGGCGTTCCAGGAGGCGTTGAACGACGACCTGAACGTGTCGCGGGCATGGGCGGTGGTGTTCGACTGGGTTCGCGACCAGAACCGTGCGCTGGCGTCGGGCGCGATGGACCCGGCGGCTGCGGCGGCGGAGCTGGCGGCGTTCGGGGCCGTGGACGCCGTGCTTGCCGTGGCGCCGGACCCGGCGGCGGGCGCCTCGGTGCCGGACGAGGTGATGGCGAGGGCCCATGAACGCGTCGCGGCCAAGAAGGCCCGTGACTTCGCGCGCGCGGACGCGCTGAGGGCGGAGATCAAGGCGCTCGGCTGGACGGTCGAGGACACCCCCGCCGGGCCGAAGCTGAAGCGGGCATGAGCGCACCCGATCAGGAACCCATCGAGGTTCGGTGCCGCGTGAGCGGGCTGGACCTGTTGGACTGGGCGTTTCATTACACGCTGCGGAGCCGGGTGTTGCTGGGGATGTCCCTCCTCTCCACGGCGTTCATCACATGGACGACGCACCGGGCCGGACGGGCAACGGCGGAGCTGGTGGTGACGGCGGCGATGGTGTTCGCGGTCGAATGGGCCGCGTTCCTCATGCTGGTGCCCGTGAGCACGGTGGCCCGGCATCGGGTTCAACTGGGCATCGACGTGGCCTTGCGCGTGGACGCGTCGGGCCTCCGGGCGGAGTCGGCGCGGGGTTCCTCGCAGACTCCGTGGGCGACCTTCGAGCGGGTCCGGCACGGGTGGGGGCGGACGTTCCTTTGCCTGCAGGGCGGGCAAGCCATCGTGGTGCCGCACCGGGCGTTTGCGTCGGCGGAGGCGCGCCTCGAATTCGATCGCTTGTGCCGGGGCTGGATCGTGGCCGCCCGGGAGGCCCAACAACGCGCCCGTTCCTGAGCCCGTGCTGCGCGTCAACACCATCACGGACTTCGACGACCCGCGCCTGGCGCCGTACCGGAACATGCGGTCGCAGGTGGACACCCTGGGCGAGGGCTTGTTCGTGGCGGAGGG
>CAIYFP010000095.1 GCA_903925515.1 uncultured Verrucomicrobiota bacterium | reverse complement strand
CCTCCGACAACGTCGGAGGGATGTTTTTCCTCATGTCTCCGCGTCTCGGCGGGAGGTTCTCCTTCCAGCACCGATCCGAAATCCCATGGTTCGTGCCGGTTTGAAATGCACGGGTCATGGGTGCCTTCGGTCCATCTTCTGGATCCAGGGACGCCAGTCACTCCTCCGTCCCATGTGCATTTCAAACCGTTGGTTTTCGGTGCATTCCGCGTCGGCGCCGAGAGGGTTTTTCGGTGTCCGACGAGGATTCCTGCAGAGGGTGAGCGCCCGGGATCCATGGATTCATCCGTCTGCCAACCCATACGAGCCCGAAACTGGAACGCTGCCCGGGCCGGAACCCTGAACCCATGAACGTTCCACGCGGGGACCAAGGACCTCAGATGACCCGTTTCCAACCGGCACGTTCGGTGGTAGGGAACCTTTGCATGCGAGCGCTTCCCTTCGTCTGGTTCCTCACGGTGGTCCTTGGGCTTGGCCATGGGTTGGCGGCCCGTGCCCGGGGAATCCCACTCGCCCTCGAGGGCATCCATGTCGTGCCGCACGTGCAGTCCACGGAGATGCGCTATCGCAGGCAGCCTGACTTCAGCCTCGGCGCGCGCGTCGAGTTGCTCCTTCGCAACGCCTCGGCGGGGACGATCGAAATCCCGGCGGACGCCGACATCCGGCTGCGCGGGCGGACGCCGGAGGAGTTGCTGCGCTCGGACGAGTGGGCATGGCACGACCTGCCCTCCGCGTGGGGCGGGCAGCCGCTTCGGTTGCCCCCGGGCTCGATGACGGTGTGGTGCTGGAACGGAAAGCGTGCCGAGTGGGGCACGAACACGCAGGCGGAGCTGACGGCGGCCGTGGCCGGTCAAGGCGAGCCCTCGCGGCTGCCCGTGCGCATCGACGCCCCGTCCGTCTGGCTCTCCGCCCTCACCTTCCTTGGCCCGGCCGACCGCGTTCAGCCCGACACGATGGTGTTTCACCTCGTGAACCATGGGCCGGGTCCCCTCCGGCTCGTGGCGTGCCGCCTTTGGATGCCCGAGAGGCCGTCGTCGTGGCGCGTCCTGTCGCCGGGCCCATGGCTCAGCAATCGCCTCGAACGATTCCCCTCCGACGGCGTGATCCCGGCGAGGGACCGCGGCGGCGCCGTTGTGGCGACCGGGCCGTTGCCGCTTTCGTACGCGGCGGTCGAGGTGCGCCTCATGGACGACTCGGGCAGGCCGGTGACCGCATGGGCCCACCAAAGGATCAAGCGCGAGGCCTTCGACATCAGCGGCGGATGGGTCCATGACACCAGCGGTGGCGGGGTGCGTCCGCTGGAGTCCGTTCCCTTTCACAAGGTCCTCCGGCGCGTCCACGTCAACACGGCCCACATCCGCGACATCGACGGCTACACGGACCAGTCCGGCCCGGACGGCCTCTACACGAGGTTCCCGCTCAAGTACTTCTCCGACCTGCGGCCCCTGGAGCGATACGACACGGACGCGGTGCTGCCGCGCGTGCATGCCGTGGAGTTTCTTGGGGAGCCCCAGTATGGCGGCGGCAAGCCCGTGTCGCCCATGGAGTGCTGGAAGGCCCTCGCCCCCTTCGCTTCCTCCCGGCTCCCAACCTCCGTCACCCACAGCGAGGAACGGCTGTGGCGCTTCTACGCCGGCATCTCGGATTATCCGCACTACGACGCCTACCGGGTGACCGCGCCGTCGCCGGACTCATGGGGCCAGTACGACCGGTGGGGCGGCGAGCGCATCCGGTGGGGCGCCCCCCTGGAGACGATCGGGGAAATGTCGCGTTCCCTGCGCGAGCTGAACCGGCCCCGGCCCACCGCGTACTGGTCCCAGGGCCCGCACCATGACTGGAACGGGTACGGCGGGCGCAAGCGCGGGTCGCCCACGCCCGACGAGCTACGCCAGCAGGCCTACCATGCCCTCGCGAGCCGGATCACGTCGTTGTACTGGTTCAACCTCAGCGTTCGCTCCCTCGTGAGCTTCCCGGACCTGATCGAGCCCATGACCCGCGTTGGCCGGGAGATCCGGATGCTGGAGGACTATTATCTCGAGGGCGACGCCACGAGCCATGCGCGCGTCCTGAGGGATGGCAAGCCGGACTGGGACACCGACGTGGTGGCGGGGCCTCGTGGCGCCGTGTTGTTCGCCCTCGACTTGGCCTACACGGCGGACCGCGAGGAACGGGTTTTCAAGTTCACAATCCCGCGCGAGGTCGTCATGGAGTTTCCCCTCCCGGGCTACCTGCGGGGCAAGGCGGATGTCTTCCGCGTGGACGCCGACGGCGCCCGGCCCATCGCCCATGAGTTGCGGGATGGCAAGGTCGTCGTCCGGGACCGCGCGAGCGGCGTGGCGGTGTACGTGGTGTCGCCGCGGCCCGGCGAGCGCGAGCGCATCGAGGCCCGTCGCAAGGCGATGGTCGCGGCGGAAGATGCACTGGGGTTCGACCCGGGGCGCAACCCCGAGCACCTCGCCGCCTTGCGCGAGCTGGTCCAGCGGAAGGAGCGTTGATGGAGGTCCGTGGCGAAGGGCGGTGGACGGCAACGAACCTCCGAGCGCCGTGTCGTCCCAATCCCCGCACGCCATGCGAAGGTTTCACGGGACCGCGCGGCGCAGGCGGCGGGCAAGGGCGGCTGCGTTCCTTCCAGCCAGCTCGTGTTCCCAGATTCGCAGCACTCTCCAGCCCGCAAGCCTCAACGCGGCGTTCACCCGGCGATCGCGCGCCACGTTGCCGCGAAGCTTGCGTCGCCAGAACGCCGCGTTGCCGGCCGGCCGTGACCCGTGCAAGGGACAGGCGTGCCAGAAGCATCCGTCCACGAACACCGCCAACCGCACGGACCGGAAGACGAAGTCGGGACGCACCTTCAGCGGGGCTTCATCACCCCGGGCCATGCCCCGCACCACGACGTGCCTGCGCCAGCCCTTGAGCCCGAGCCCACGGAGCACGCGCGCCAGCTCCAGCTCCGTCTTGGCGTTGCCGCGCGAACGGATCCGCGACATCCGCTCCGATCGCTGCTCGACGGTGAGGAAGTCGGCCATGGCCCGGTTCAACGCCTTGCCACGAAGGCCTTGAACCATCCCGCCGGGTCGGCGGCATCGCCGGAATGGAGCACCGCGCCGAACCGCACCGTGAACGGGCGGCCTTGCGGCACGGCGACGCGGCTTGCCTCCCCTTGCTTCATCGCCGCCAGCCCAAACGGGTTCGCCACGAACACGCCGTAGTCGCGGTTGTGCCAAAACGAGGGGCGGAAGCCCGGGTTGTCGGCCATCAACACGATGCCCGCCTTCCTGCCGCCCACCGTGCCCGAGTAGTCGCACCAGTCGG
>CAIYFP010000094.1 GCA_903925515.1 uncultured Verrucomicrobiota bacterium | reverse complement strand
TTCCCCTCCGCATTCTGCTGCGGCGCCGTGCTTCCAAGATAGATCGGCCGCGGTGGCGGCTGGATGTACCCAATCTCCCATTCCTTCTGCTTGGTGACCGACCAGAACAACACCTTGAAGGTCGCCCTCGCGAACAGCGTGATCCGGCCGTCCGTGCCGTCATACTTGAGCTTGGCTGACAGCGAAATGCTAAAGCCGAACAGGTAGATCCGGCCGTCAAATGTCCCGGCAAAGTAATAGGACTTCATCCGGTTGTCGTACGCCACGGTCAACGACGCTCGCACATCGACCCCAAGGAATCCGTTGCCGATCTTCAGCCGGCCATCCGCGCCGAATCCAAATGAGCCGTCGGAGCAGACCCAGCCGGCAAGGTTCACGTTGATGAGGCCGAACAGGGACCCGGATGCCTGCACGCTAAAGGCCCACTCGCCATCTCCGAGGACGATGTCCCGTTGCCAAACCGGGTTGATCGCATTGGCCGGACGCCGGAATACCCCGCCAACCTGCGCCGTAATGCTCACGTCCACCTTGAGCATCCCTATGAAGTCGAGGCTGCCCACCAACGTGAAATACACGCGCTTGGCCTGGATGCTTACGCCATTCAGGACAACGGCCGTCGGACCCGTGTTGACCAAGAACTTGCCCGCCGCCTTGATCTTGAGAACCGAGGCAATCCTCGTGTCGATGGTCATGTCCGCCATCATCGCGACGCCTGCATCGCTGATCTCAATCCCAACCAACAATCGGGCTTGGAACAGGTTGACCAAGTTCAGCATCGCCCATCCCTCGAGCCGGAAGGTCCTCGTCGATGTGCTGTAGGACATGTCCAGCCCCACCTCGAGCGTGATCAGCCCAAGGAACCTCATGGTGCCCTCGATCCTTGCCTTGAACCCGCGCGCCACGGTCACCTGCTCGCCCGACAACATGCTGATGCTCTTCTCGGCGCCGGTGGAATTGATCTCGATGCGGATCGTGGCGTCGAACTCAACCCCCACGCTCTTCCCGAAGTCCGTGCTGGCCTCGCCGTAGAACACTCCGACGAAGCCGTCCGACGTGATGTCCAGCATGGTATCCACCCGAACCTGCCCGAGCGGCCCCAGCCTCAGATAACCAGTGAAGCCGAGCCGGAAGCGCTCCGTAGTGACCATGAAGTCGAACAGGGCCTCGACATCGAGGCTGCCCAGCAGGACCAACTTGGCTCGGCCACGGACGATCAGATAGAAGCCAGGCGGCTCCTCGGAGCCATCCGACAACCGCGCCCGTCCCGAGATGGTCACGACGCGGCTCTCCACGGTGGTCTGGAGCACTTGGCCATTCTCGTCCACCTTCGGCGACCCCTGGGCGTCCAGCATCGGCTCCAAGGATTTCGCCGTGGTCTCTACGAGCTCACCCTTTTCGTTCCGTATTTGGGGGAACGCGGGATTCAGTTCCGGAATGCGCAGCGAGATATCCCCGCCGAAGGTGTTGGTCTGGATGAGTGCCTCCGCGCCGAGCTCCAGCCCCGGGATGTCAGCGATAATGTTGCCGGCAAGGATTGCCGCAAACCCGATCTTGCCATGACTGCTGCCGGCGAAGATGGCGGCCGTGACATTTCCCCTGAGCGCAGGCTTCGATCGATCCCCAATGGTCAACTCGGCGGCGGCCAAGAGGGAGAAGCCAGAGGAGTCCACCGTAACAGACATTGCGCCGGCCAACCGGAAGATTTCCTTGCCGGACACGTGGAAGGAGGCGAGACCCGAGATCGCCAACGACAGGCTCCTTCTCGCGGCTTTGACGTGGATGTCGAGGTAGTCCTCGGAATCGTACTTCACCTCCACGGTGGTGTCCGGTTCCGTGATGGCGGATCGATCGTCGGCATTCGCCTTAAGCAAGCGCACCGTGGCGTTGTACCGATCGAGCACATACCCCCCGGTCACTCCATCCGTGGACTCGGCCTGCAAAATCCCGTTCTTGCGCACTTCAACCACGCCCGTGGCTTTCGGCGTCTTGGAAAGATAGATCGTTGTAAAGTCGCCCGGTTGCAGGATTCGGGATTCTGTGGCGGAAGGTCCCTTCGTCGCGGGCAAGCGGAGGTCGATGGTACGATCTCGGTCGGTTGTGTTGATCGTCAGAACGATGCCAGCCTCGATGCGGATGCCATATTGCTCCAAGGCCGGAATGCCTAGCCCCGACTGAATCCGGACGGCTCCATACATTTGGAATCCACCTTGGGTCCGGATGGAAAGCTGGCCTGCGGAGGCACCAACAACACCGAGACCGGAAACCTCCAGCGAAGCCTCGAGCGAAACCGAGAAGAATTGGTCCGTGAACGTCAGGACCAACTGGCCGTTCGCCTCGACAAATTGCTCGCCGCCCGCCATGTCGGCCCTCAGGCCACCCGCGACCAACACTTGGAAGCCCGAGGGCACCGGAATGGCTGATGCAGGGTTCACACCCGGGTCTCCGGTGACGGGGTCGATGTAGGGTGCAAGGTATTGGTATTCCACCGTGACCGATTGGCCTTCGGAGGCGGCATTGGCCAACTCGAGCTGCGTGCCATTCAAGGCGTAGGCGGTGCCTTCGAGGGCTGTTCCATTGACCTTGACCACCGCATTCGAGCCAACGAGTCGGGCGTGCGTCAGAGTGAAGGTCTTCGTGGTTCCGTCGGACCGGAATTGCTGCGTCTTGGACCCCGTCACCATGTAGAGCTGCTGCAACATGGCCGGGGTCAGGCGGTTGCCCTCCGAGTCAGTCAGCCCAAATTCCAACATGCCGTACAGGCTGAC
>CAIYFP010000093.1 GCA_903925515.1 uncultured Verrucomicrobiota bacterium | reverse complement strand
GGTGTTTCGCCGCGAGGGATTTTCGTGTCCAACGAGGCGCGAGTGACGAGCAGACCCGCAGAGGTCTGTGAGGAGCGAGCCACGACGTGGGACGCTAAAAGAGCCGCGGCCCTTCGGGTTGTTCCAAGAATGCCCCGGGGCTTCGTTGTTCGTCCGTCACAGACCACTGCGGGTATGCTCCGTCCTCACGCCTTGCCCCGGGGCATTCTTGGAGCAACCCAACACCAGCGATTTGTGAGACACGACACTAGTTGCCGAGGGGTGCGCGGGAAAAGAGGGACACGGCGAGGGTGTGGTTGTGCTCCCAGACGCGCCCGCCGCGGCGCTGGAGGGTTTGCTCCATGAAGCCGACCTCGAGGCGGGTGAACCTCGAAAGGTTGCGGCCCAAGGCGACGGTGGCGCGGTTCTGGTCGAAGTCGTTGCGGTACACGTTGTCGCCGAAGTTGACGAAGACCTCGTCCCAAAGGGCGACGTACCCGTTCTTGTCGCGGGTGAGGGGGACGGCGGTCCGGAGCATGTAACGGAAGCGGTTCTCGTGGCGGTAGTCGGCGACGTCCCAGCTTTCGCCGAGCTTGTGCATCTGGCCGATCCAGCGTTGCTCAAGGCGGGCGCGATGAAGCCATGTGATGCCAAGCGCAGGATGGGTGTAGGCCACCTGCTCCCATGACGCATGGATGGGGTAGTCATGGGCGATGGGGAACTCGCCGTAGGGAAATTGCTCGATGAAGCAGTATCCGGCCGAGAGCGTGACGGCCGGGCTGAGGGTGTAGTTGATCCCGGGCCGTATGAGAATCTGCTGCCAGCGGTCGCCCATCTCCGCGAGGCGCGCCTGCCCCTCAAGGTGGATCCCCCAGCGATTGGTGCCGATGGGATGGTCGCCAAAGTAGCTGATCCAAAGGTTGGCGTTTTCGCTGACGTCGGCGGCGTGCGCGACGGCGAGGGATGCCATGGCGGCGAGGATGCCGGGCCGGAGGATGGAGGAGGGGTTCATGGGAGGGCGGGAGCGGGAGGGCATGGGACCTTTCGTGACGTCGGGACCGGGGTGTCGTCACCGTGCGCCGAGCTTGCGCGCGGCGAGGGGGTGCCGGGAGACGGGCTGATGATCATCGAGGCCATCGACGAGCAGCTCGCGGTTCTCGAGCCTCCAGTCCTCGGCCATCTCCTTGAGCTTCTTGATCACCGTGTGATCGACAAGGCGTGCCTCGGAGAGATCCACCCGGACGCGCGGCGCCTTGGCGGCGAGCAGTCGGCTGCGGATGGGCAGCCAGTTGGAGAACACGGCGGCCTTGTGGACGCGCAACACCGGGTCGCCCGTCTTGTCGCACACGGTGGAATGGACGGACGGGACGAAGAGGGCCACGGGGTGGACGCCGGCGATCACATGGAGGACGAGCTTGGTGACGATGCCGGCCGCGATGCCGACGAGCAGGTCGGTGGCAAGGGTGGCGACCAGCGTGACGACGAAGACGACGAGCTGGCCCTTGCCGACCTCCCACATGTGGAAGAACTCCTTGGGGGCGGCGAGGTTGTAGCCGGTGAAGACCAGCATGCCGGCGAGTGCGGCCAAGGGGATGTGGTTGAGCAAGGCGGGCACGGCGGCGACGAGAACGAGGAGGAGGGTGCCGTGCCAGAAGTTGGCCCAGCGTGTCCGGGCGCCGTTGTTGCGGTTGGCCGACGACCGGACGATCTCGGAGATCATCGGGAGGCCGCCGATGAAGGAGACGGCGGTGTTGGCAAGGCCCACGGCGAGGAGGTCGCGGTTGAGGTTGGTCCGGCGTTGCCATGGATCGAGCAGATCCACGGCCTTGGCGCTGAGGAGGGACTCCATGGTGCCGACCAACGAGTACATGACCACCCACTTGAGGCTGGTGCCGGTCAGGACGGCCGAGAAGTCCGGGAACTTGATTGCGGACAGCATGCTCATGGGCAGGGCCACGAGGTTCTTGGGCCCGACGCCAAAGTCGTGGCCCATGAACGGGTAGGAATGGGGTTGCTCCAGATGGAACAGGTAGCCGAGCGGCGTGGCGACCAGCAGCACGACCATCGGGCCGGGTATCTTCTGGGCCATGGGATGCTTGATGAGCAGGCGCCCGAACAGGATGGCCAGCGACAGCAACCCGATGAGCGCAAGCTCGGGGTTCAGGTTCATGATGGAATGGGGCAGCTCGCGGATCAGCTCCAGCGGCTCCTTGGCATGGGCTGCGACGCCCAGCGCAACGTGCGACTGCTTGGACACGATGATGACGCCGATGGCGGCCAGCATCCCGTGCACGGCGGCCACCGGGAAAAACTCGCCGAGCGTGCCAAGCCGGAGCAGGCCGAACGCAACCTGGAGGACTCCGGCGACGACCCCCACTGCAAGGGCCTTCTCGTAGCCAAGGTCGGTCATGGCGCCGAGGACGATGACGATCATCCCGGCCGCGGGTCCCTTGATGGTGAGCTCGGAGTTGCTCAGGAACGGCGTAAGCATGCCGCCCATGACGGCCGTGAAGATGCCCGCGATGGCCGGCGCGCCGGAGGCCACGGCGATGCCAAGGCAGAGCGGCAAGGCAATCAGGAAAACAAGGAAGCCGGACATCAGGTCCTTCCCGATGTGCTGGCGGAAGCCGTGAAGGTTGCCGACGGGCACGGGGCCGTCCGGGCGGGCGGTGGGGGCTGGCGATGACATGTGGACTCCTGTTTCCGGCGGGTCCGGGGACGGCCCGCGTTTTGAACCCCATCGTGGCCTTGCCCTTGTGGGACCCGCCATCCCGTCCGCCGGGGAATCCCCGAGCCTTGCGAGGGGGTACCCTCCCGAGGGTGTCCGGAATCGCCCATGGACGGGATGGCGTGCCGCCCGTGGGCGGTTGCACCATGGCCTGTCATGGTGATGGCGGAACATGGGGCGGCGGCGACGGGGGACGACAAGTCGAGGCTTAGGCATGCGTTGTCCCATGCATCGCACCTGCTGCCGATCCAAGGGCCGATCGGGGTGTTCGTGCATCACAACACGTTGCACGCCTTCCAGCACATCCCGTTCGAGAAGGCGGTGATCGAGGCCTCCATGGCCTTCGGATCGCAGCCGTTCCTCACCGAGGAGGCGTACCGCGCGGCATGGGCGGCTGGCCGGATTCGCGCCGAAGACATCGAGGTCGTGCTCGTGGGCGAGCCCGACGGGGAGGTGATCGCCGGGCGGCTGACCCGGCGTCAATTGTGGCAAGGCTGGCTCACGGCCGGGGCGCGGACGGTCCCGCCGGAGAGCATCCCTTGGCACCTTGAGGAGGGGGATTGGCTGCAACGGTTCCGGGATGACCTGTCGCCCGCCGCAAGGACGGCGTTGGAAGGGGCCACGCCGCGCGCGTTGTGGGAGGCGTGCCTTGCGCGGGTTCCCCGTCCTTCGCCGCCGGAGGCGCGGATGCCGAGACGCCCGGCGGAGGTGATTCCCGGGCTGGACGAGGTGGTGCATCCGGTCCTGATCCGGCTGGCGGGTGCGTTCCTTGACCAAGGGGTGGCGTACTGGCCCATGCCCCTCCGGTGCGACGGGTTCTTCCGGGCGTGCGTGCAGTTGATCGGGTTGCCGGCCGCCGCGGAGCCGCCCGGGCTGGAGGGACTGCGGGCGGCGTTCGGCGCGTTCGCAGGGACGCGGCTGGGGGCGGAGGATGCGATCTTGCAATGCCTTGCGGAGCTGGG
>CAIYFP010000092.1 GCA_903925515.1 uncultured Verrucomicrobiota bacterium | reverse complement strand
GGAAGTGATTGCGCCGCAGATTCTTTCGCAAGACGAGGAGTGAGCGAGGCGCGGGCCGGTGCCAGGCCCGTAACGAGCGAAGGACGAAGCTCTTGAGAAAGAAGATCAAGCAAGCACGACCGATCCAACTGAATCGTTCCGCCTTAGGTTTAACCGCCCCCGCCGCTTGGAAGTGTCCGGCGGGGGTGCCTCGATGGGCCCGGGTCAGGTCGGGCCATGGGTCGTCGAGGACACGCTGAGCGATGGAACGATTGCGTCGTGGCGGGCTGGTCCTCGTACTTCGGGCATCGGCCATGGGTGGGAAGTGACACGCTGCTGCGGCGTTGGTCCTGAACCCGTTCGATGAGCCGCCGCGATTCAGCAGGATCGGCCCCAAATCCTCGCGCAAGGAAGTGGGAAGCTCGCGATCCGCAAGCGGCCGAGTTGGCGCAGGCTTCGTGCCAACTCGGGCTCGTAGGGGCTGGGCATCCATGAGACCGCATTCTTCGCGTCTTCGCGTCTTCGCGTGCGGAAATCCGGGCTGCATGCATCACGGGTTCAGCGCATGGAGAGCCGTGTTTTTTGAATCACGCGAGGACGCGAAGAGAGCACGCTGGATTCACCCTCTGGCAGCGCCGCGCGAGACGAGAGCCCTTCACTCAAAAACCGCCTGCGCGTGGATCGGGGCGCACAATCAGGCATCGAACTCGCCGGGCGTTTCCGTCTAAACTGCGAACCGATGAAGGCCTTCCCGACGAATCCCCTCCCGCGTCTGCTCCTCGCGGGGCTCCTCGTCGGCATCCCTGCGGTGGGTCGGGGCGAGGAGGCGGCAGCGTCCGTCCCGGCAGGGCCATGGTCGCAGTGGCGCGGTCCGCTCGCGAGCGGGGTCTCGCCCGACGCGAACCCTCCGGTTGAGTGGAGCGAGACCCGGAACGTGCGCTGGCGATTCCCCCTGCCGGGACAGGGCCATTCCTCCCCGATCGTGCTTGGCGACCTCGTGGTCCTGATGTCCGCGACGCCGGTGGGCGAGGCGCAGAAGCCGGTGTACGACGACGCACCGGGCGTGCATGACAGCGTCCCGGTGACGCACCGCCACCGCTACGAGGTGCTCGCGGTCTCCCGGAAGGACGGCCGTCTTCGCTGGAGGACCCATGTCCGCGAGGACTGGCCCCACGAGGGCGGCCACACCACGGGCAGCCCCGTCTCCAACTCCCCGGTTGCCGACGGTTCCTCGATCTACGCCTTCTTCGGCTCCCGCGGCCTGTACCGGCTGGATGCCGGGGGCCGGATCGTCTGGAGCCGCGACCTCGGACGGATGCGGACCCTCCACGCCCACGGCGAGGGGAGCTCCCCCGTCCTGCACGGGGACACGCTCGTGGTGAACTGGGACCACGAGCAGGGTTCCTTTCTGGAGGCCATCGACCGCCGGGACGGGAAGACGCTCTGGAAGGTCCCGCGCGACGAGAAGACCTCGTGGTCCACGCCGCTCGTGGTCCGCCACGAAGGCCGGGTCCAGGTCGTGGTCGCCGCCACGAAGCGGGTCCGCGGCTACGACATCCGGGACGGGACCCTGCTTTGGGAATGCGCCGGCCTGACCGACAACGTGGTTGCCTCACCGGTGTTCCACCGCGGCATCGTCGTCGCCGGCAACAGCTACTACACGCAGGCCATGCTCGGGATCCGGCTGGATGGCGCGAAGGGCGACATCACCGGCAGCCCGAACGTGGTCTGGCGACTGAACCGACTCACGCCCTACGTCGCCTCGCCGCTCCTGTATGACGACACCCTCTACCACCTCCGCCACAACCAGAACGTCCTCGTCCGGCTCGACCCGGCCACGGGGGAGTTCCGGGGTGCGCCGCTCCGTCTCGACGGCATCCGGGACTTCATCTTCGCCTCCCCGGTCGGTGCGGCGGGCCGGATCTACGTCACGGGTCGCGACGGCACCACCGTGGTGCTGCGTCACGACCGGGACAACGCGGTCCTCGCCATCAACCGCCTCGAAGACCGCTTCTCCGCGTCCCCGGCCATGGTCGAGCGCGAGTTCTACCTCCGCGGCGAACGCTTCCTCTACGGCATCGCCGAGTGAATCCGCCCCGGTTTCCGCGCGCCCGGGTCGTCCACGGCCTTGGGCGTGTCTTCAACATGAGCCAATGGGGTCACATCTAAAGTGAGCCAATGGAGTCACATCTAAAGTATTGACAAATCTCGGCGCGTAGGGGCAACCCCGCCATGACCCAGACCCCTTCGCGTCTGGGTGCCCCATGGGTGGTACCATGTCCTCAGCCGAGGCCATCACGGCGGTCGCATCTTCCGCACGGACGACGATCGCCGTCGCTTCCTCGGCTGCCACTCCGAATCCCCGGGTGTCAGCACCGATCCGAAGTTCGATGGTTCCTGACGGTTTGAAATGCACGGGTGATGGGTGCCTTCGGTCCATCTTTTTGTTCCATCGACGCCAGTCCTTCTTCCTTCTTCTGGCACCCAACGTGAGTGCGCAGGTGAGGTGCCGTAAGGCATTCAAACAGGACTGGCACGACCTCCCGAGGGCGCCCCTCAGCCCTCCCTCCCCATGTGCATTTCAAGCCGTTGGGTTTCGGTGCATTCCGCGTCGGCGCCGACAGCTGGTGGGCTGGGCGGAGAAGGAGACCGGCGTGACATGGCCGGAGGCGCTGGGCCGCCATGGGGATTGGACGCGGGACGCCGTGGTGTACGTGTCGGTCAGGCATGGCGGGTGGAGGCTCAGCGAGGTCGTTGGGCGGATTGCGGGATTGAAGTACCCGGCGCCAGCACAGGGCGTGAAGCGGATCGAGGCGCGGCGAACCCGGGACAAGGCCTGCGAGTGGTTCACTCCGTCGGCTCCGGAACCAAATGTCAACTATTTAGATGTGACCCCATTGCCCCCCCCTCGATCAATCAATGCCTCGGCCACGGCGCAAAGTCCGTGCCGGCCCGCAGCTACCTCGCTCTATCGTCCCGGACGTTCATCGAGTGAAGGCTGCGCTGCCTTGATCTGATTCTCCTGGATCGTGACATCTCCCGCCTGTTTGCCGAGGCGGATCCCGGTCTTCTGCCTCCCACTGCCGGTATCTTCGATGATGTTGTTGCGGATAACGGTCCCCCGGGTGGCGCCGTCCACAAACAAACCCCAGCCTTCGTTGTCGCGCACGGTGTTGTTCTCAAATGTGACACGATGCGCGGCCATGGGCTCGGTCTCCGCCCGCCAGAAGACCCCACCGCGCTTGTTGCCGAGGATGGTGTTCTTTCGGACGAAGTTGTCGCTATCCTTGTGCCCGATCGACATGCCGTGGCCGCCGTTGCCTTCGAGCCAGTTGCCCTCGGCCACGCCGCCCCGCACCCGCCAGCAGAAAAAGACACCATCGTCGTCGTTGGCGATGGCTCGGCTGTTCTTCACCGTCGGCCGTTGGGAGCCGCTGCCGGGATGCAGGCCGTACCCCGCGCAGCGTTCCACGACACAGCGATCCACTGTGACATCATTGGACTGCTGGAAACTGATGCCGTCTCCATTGTATTCCCGCACGATGCACCCGGTGATGACGCAGTTGTCACCGCGATAGAGGAAGATGCCGGCGGTGCGGCAGCCATCCACCCGGGTGGGATTCTCGGAGCGATTTCCGTCCACGGCGAGATTCTCCACGCGGGCATCCTGGAGATGATAGCCGCTGATGACAGGAAAGACCGTGGCGGCGAAGCCGCCGTCGGACATCATGATGTCGGCGTTCATCGCGCGGGTGAGGGTGAAGTAGTTGGAGCGCGCATTCAAAATCGTTGCGCAGACACCGTGAAAGTTCTGCTGCTTTTTCGACGCCACGTAAACGCCGCGCCCAATGGCGAAGCCCTCCGGGTTCTGCACCGTGATGGCCGCCTCGCCGAAGTCCCCGTCCGCCGCCAGCAGAGAACGATGCTCCCGGTCCTTTCTGAGCACAGTCTTGTCGCCAGCGCCGCGCACGGTCACGCGGCTGCGGAGATGAAGTGAGTCGCGCATGCGATACTCGCCCGGGCCAATTTCGACCACGCCACCGCCGAGGTTGCCGACGTAGTCCACGGCGGCCTGAAGCGCGCGATTATCGCTGCCGGTGATGTCGGCGTCGCACAGGCCGACGGTGATGCGCACGGCAGGCTGGGCGTGGAGTTCATTCTCGGCATGCCTGCGGCCGGCCTGGTCGGCCAGGGCCGTTTTGTCGAGCAACCCGGTCATGAGCAGCAGGCATGGAAGGAAGGGTTTCATAAATGTTAGCAGGGAGTTGAGTGTTGGCATCTCGTCCCGGCTTGCCTCTGGAGCACGTATGGCATCAGG
>CAIYFP010000091.1 GCA_903925515.1 uncultured Verrucomicrobiota bacterium | reverse complement strand
GCGCCTTTCGCGATGGTGGCCCAACACGCCCGCACGGCGGAGCGAATCGTGAACAATGCCAATGCGCGGGTGATCACGATCGTGGGAGGACGCGTCGGCATTAACTCGACGAACCCGGCCACGGCATTGGACGTGGTGGGCTCGGCGCAGGCGGCCAGCCTTGAGGCCCGGGAGGATGCCCGGGTCCAGGGGACTGCCACGGCGGCGGGGTGGATTGGTGGCGGCGCCGCGCCAGTTGGCTCGATCATCCTGTGGTCGGGCACGGCGGCCGACAGGCCGGAGGGCTGGGCTCTTTGCGATGGGACCGTCGTCAACGGGTATCCCACGCCCGACCTGCGCGGGCGCTTTATCTTGGGGGCGGGCGAGGGCGCTGGCTTGACCACGCGCAAGGTGGGGGCGGTGGGCGGCGCGGAGACGCATGTGTTGACGGACGAGGAAATGCCCGTGCATGCCCATGGCATGGATCCCGGAGGGGTGATGACGGGCGGCACCGATTTCTTGAGCGTTGTCACCTCGGGTCTTCTCCACAATCACTCGTTCCAGTCCGAGGTGGGGACCGACATCGTGGACTGGGCGCAGCGATTTGTGTCCGCCAACCTCTTTGCAACCTATTACCGCTCGGCGACCGGCAACGACGTGAGCAACTCACGGTTTACGCTGCAAACGACGACCTCGGGCGGCCACTCGCACTCCCTCGACCTGCCCGAGTCGCGATCCAGCTCGTTTGGTGGCGGCGGGGCGCACCCGAACATGCCCCCGTTCTACGTCCTGGCTTACCTCGTTCGCGTTCGATGAATCCCTCCTCCCATCCCATGACCGACCTCCCCATGAAACCCGCTAAAGGCCTTGAGATGTTGAGGCGCCCGTGCCTCGTGGTCCTGCTGGGCGTCGCGGCCATGATGGCAGCCCCTAGGACCGTGGCGCAGAGCCGGCCGGAGCCGCCGGACGTGATGGCGTTCCAAGGCTCGTTGCTGGGCCCCGACGGCACGCCGATCGGCGGGGCCGGGGTGGTCAATTACCCGATGGTGTTCCGGGTGTTCACGAGCGACGTCGGGGGCACCTTGCTGTGGTCGGAACAGCAGACCGTGACGGTGCGGGACGGCGCGTTCAGCGTGGTGCTCGGGGAAGGGAACGTCGCCGGCAACGAGCCGCGGCCGCCGCTGTCGAGCTTGTTCCAGTCTGCGAACGCGTCGGACCGGTTCGTCGAGATGACGGTGAAGGGAGCGGCCCCCGGGGAGGCGGACGCGACGGTGACGCCGAGGACGCGTCTTGTGACCGGGCCGTACAGCATGGTCGCGACCCGCGCGAGGACGGCGCAGGACATGGTGAACCGGGACGGCCAGCCGCTGTTGAGGCCTGTCGGTGACAAGGTGGGCATCAACAAGTCGAACCCCCAGGCCACCCTCGACGTGGCGGAGTCGCTGGCGGCACGAAGCTGGAACATTCGTGAGGGGTTGACGGTGACCGGGAACGGGGAGGCCGCTGGGTTCAACGGGCTGGGGATGGCGCCGGTGGGGTCCATCCTGATGTGGACGGGATCCACGCCACCGATGGGCTGGGTGCTTTGCGACGGGGCGGTGGTGAACGGGGTTGCGACGCCTGACTTGCGAGGTCGCTTCGTGCTCGCCTCCGGGGGTGGCCAGGGCCTGACGGCGAGGGCGAGGGGTGACGTTGGCGGCAAGGAGTCGCATGCGTTGACCGAAGGCGAAATGCCTGGTCATCGGCACTTCTTGCTTCTTTCCGGCAACATGACGGAGGCCACCGAGGGGGCGCACCAGTATCGGGCGGCCACGGTGGGCACGGTCGTGATGTCGAACCCTTCGGGGTCGTTGAACGCTCGTCTGGGCAACAACACCACGGATGCGTCCGGGCATCATGTGCACTACTTCGACATCCCGCGTTTCACGTCCTCCCCGAGTGGCTCCGGCCGTCCCCACAACAACATGCCGCCGTTCTACGTGCTGGCGTTCATCATGCGCGTTCGCTGACGCACCCCAACGACCCTCGGAAACCTTTCTTACGTGCCCATGAGAATCTTGAAGATTGATCGCCGCATCGTGGTGCCCTTCATCCGTCGCTGGGTCGGCCCGGCCCCCATCCGGGTCCTCGGGATCGCCGCCGCCCTCGCATGGGCGGGGATGGCGACGGCCTTCGAGAAGCTGCCCATCCAAGGGAACGCGTCGTTGGATCGCAACAACGAGCGCCGCGCCTCCGGCGTGCCGCTCTCGAACGTGGCGGGCACGCCGCCGGGGTCGGATGGCCGTGCGCCTGCTCCCGGCGAGGTCAACGAGTCTGGCAGCTTCAACGATGCCGCACCGGGGCAGTTCCTGCCGTGGCTGCCCTTCGCGGGCGGCGTGGTGCCCATCGACTGGGTGACGAAGGGCGTGGCCCCAACCCTGACGGGCACGACCGCCATCGGGGCGGCCCTGCGGGACATGCAGCTTCCATCGGCCGCGCGG
>CAIYFP010000090.1 GCA_903925515.1 uncultured Verrucomicrobiota bacterium | reverse complement strand
GTGCGCGTGGAGCACGAGCGCCAGCGCCCCGAGACGCGAGGAGGCTTGATGTTCCGGGGCACGCATCGGGCGCGACCCGCTCTCAACCGGCCCATCCTGCAATCGGGTCGGCGGGGCCGGCGGCCAACGCATGGACGCCCACCTCGCCGCCAAGGTCCGTTGCCCGAGCCAGCCGCAGCCGCGCATCCCTGCGCTCCCTGCCATCCTGCGACATGGCCACCAAGGGCACGCGGTGGTCGCCGTCGGGCAGCAGCCAGCGGACGCTGAAGGAACCGTCCTTGCGCAAGGCCAGGCGACGTCCGCCGACCGTGACGACGGCGTCGGGCTCGGTGCTGCCGTGCACGATCACCTCGACGTGGACGGCAAAGCGGAAGGAGCGGCCTTGGCCATGCGCGGGGAGCGACCGGGCGTGCGCGCTGCTGGAGGGGCTTGGCGGCGAGGGGGCCGTGTCATGGGCCATGGCCCTTGCCGGGTGGATGCGTTGGCCCGCCGGGCTGCCGTGCGACGACTCGATGCGTTGCAACCATTCGGCGGAATCGACGCCGACCCCTGCGAACCATGCTTCCCATGCGCGGAGCGCCTCGGGGGAAGGCGGCGCTGAACCTGCGACATCAGCGGGGCTGACGGCCGGTGGGTTGGGGTGCACGGGAACGGGCGCAAGGTGCGCGTCGGTTCCGGAGGGCTCGGCCACGGACGGATTGCCGAGGTTGGCCGACGAGGGGAGGTCGTGGGGGTCGCATGCCGGCGCTGGAGCGACGACGCGCGCGACCGGGTGCCATCCGGCATGGAAGGAGTCGTACCCGAGCTCGGCCATGCACGGGCGCCCGGGAACATCAAGGTGAAGGATGGCGGAGCCCTCGTGCTCGGTCGCGGGCCGTTCCGAAATGACAGGGCCGTTCGGGGAGGCCTCGCGAAGCCGGAGCCACCAACGACCGCGTCCGAGTTGTTCCTCGACGGCGCCGCGGCTGGCGGGTTGTGCGGACCAATGGGCGGCCCATGAATGCGCGTCGCGTGGCTGGAGCCACAGGTCGTCGATGATGCCCGGCGCGATGCTTGCGGGGGCCGTGGACGATGACGTCCCGTGGCCTGCGCCGGGCCCATGGGTTGCCGTGTCCGGCGTGCCTGCCGCCGATGGCGACTCCTCCGGGGGCAGGTCACCCGTGAACAGGATGGAGGGGAGGAAACAGGGTGCTGCCCGAGGAGGAGCAGGACGTGTGACGGCAGGGCGTGGCGATGCGGCGCGGCTCGGTGATGCAGCCGGGTCCACCGGCGGTGAGTCAATGACCCGGGAGGACACGGCGGGCCCCGGCGGTGAGGGTTCGGCCGGGTGGGGCTTGGCGGCAGGCATTGGGTCACGGCGGGTGCGCTTGGCGGGGCGTGGGCGAGCGCCGGGGAGCGTCGTTCCATGGACGGGGGGGGAGACGCGCCTTCGGGTGGGCCAGCCAAAGCCTTGCGGGTCCGTGGCCCTGCGCGGCGGAACGGACTGGGCGCGGGGTGCGCGGGATTGGGGGACGGTCCTGGGAAAGGCCTGCCATGGGCGACCGGGGAAGCCCACGAGCGTGGGGCGGGGCTCGGCCTTGATGCCGGGATGCGCGGCCGGGGCCTTTGCTGTCGATGAAGCCTGCGCGGGTGCGCGACGGCGTGGGAAGGGACGATTCATGGAGGACAAGGCTGCGGCGGCGCGCGCGGCCTGCACCGATATGGTCGAGAGCGGGATGGGTTGCAACGGCGGATTCGGTGGGTTGGCTTGGGATGCGGAAGTCGGGCGCGCGAGATGGCGACGCTTGCCGCCCCGGCCGGGTTTTGGAACGGTGCGCCGGTCTTTTCTATGGCACACGTCAAGCTGCACATCCCGGGCCCCGTCGAGGTAAGCGCCCGCACCTTCCATGCGTTTTGCCGCCCGATGATCGGGCATCGTGGGCAGGGCTTCAAAGACCTGTACGCGCAGGTGCAGCCGGGATTGCAGTCCTTGTTGTCCACGAGGCAGCTCGTGTACCTGTCCACGTCGAGCGCATGGGGCGTGATGGAGGGGGCGGTGCGCAACCTCGTCCACCGGCGCGTGCTGAACTGCATGTGCGGCGCGTTCTCGGACAAGTGGCTGGACGTGTCGCGCCGGTGCGGCAAGGAGGCGGACCCGTTGCAGGTGGCGTGGGGTTCGCCGATCCGGCCCGAGCAGGTGGACGCGGCGCTGGCGACGGGCCGGTACGACGCGTTGACCCTGATCCACAACGAGACGAGCTGCGGCGTCATGAGCCCGCTCGCGGAGATCGCGGCGCTCAAGGCCAAGTACCCGGACGTGACCTTCATCGTGGACGCGGTCAGCTCGATGACGGCCGTGCCAATTGGGTTCGACGCGCTGGGGATCGACGTGCTGCTGGCGGGGACGCAGAAGGCCTTTGCGTTGCCGCCGGGCCTCACGGTGTTCACGGCGTCGCCCGCCGCGCTCGCCAAGGCCGCGAAGGCGGGTGACCGCGGCTATTACTTCGACCTCGTCGAGTTCGAGAAGAACGCGCGGGAGAACATGACGCCGAGCACGCCCTCGATCTCCCATGTGTACGCGCTGGCTGACAAGCTGGAGGAGTTCAAGGCCGAGGGCCTTGAGGCCCGGTATGCCCGCCATGCCCGCACGAACGACATGCTCCGCGCCTGGGCGACGGGCCACGGCTTCACGCTCTTCCCCGAGCCGGGCTACGAGTCGCGCACGCTGGTGTGCGTCAACAACGGCGCGAGGCCAGGCGGGCGCACGATCGACGTGGCACGGTTCCAGAAGCTCGTGAAGGACGCGGGGGTGCTCATCGACGGCGGCTACGGCAAGCTCAAGGGCCTGACGTTCCGCGTGTCCAACATGGGCGACGAAACCGAGGGGACGATCGGCGCGCTCATTGGCATCCTCGACGCGGCGTTGGCGAGGCTTTGAACGGCCGCGTCCACGGGGCCGCGGCGGTCCGGACGGCGCGGTGTCTCAGGGGCGTGGAGCCTTCGCAAGCGACCGCCGCCATGCCAGCACCGCGCGCATCATGACGCGGGCCATCAGCAGCCATTGCCAGAGCGGGATGTAGAGGAACGCCTTGATGTTCTTCACGCCCCTTGGATGGAACATGACGAAGTACGTGTAGGCAACGGAGCCCGCCACGGCGACGCCCACGACGTGCCACCGCAGGGGCCCCGCCTCGGGAAGGCGCCTTGCGAGCCATGCCGCCGAAACGGCAAGCAGGAAGGGCAGCATCGTCCACGGGAGCAGCAGGCCATACAGGGGCGACCCTTGGAGCCCCGGCGCCGCGACCAACGTCATGTACACCCCGGGCACCATGCCCCCGAGGCACGCCGCGAAGAGCGTCCCCACGAGCGGCCCCGGCAACGCCCCCTCGCCTTGCAAGACCTCGCCCTGTCCGCCCGCGCCCGTGTCGCCTTCCATGGGCGCATGCTACCCCCGGACGTGCCCGCGCCCAAGCGCGCGCGTGGCGAGCGGCCGGCCATGCTTGCGGGCCTTGCGTTCCGGGACGCGAGGCCACGCATTCACCGGGCGTCGCGCCATGCCTTGTGGCAGGAGCGGCAATCCTCCCGGAGGGCCTTCCATGCGGCGCTGGCCGTCGTCGTGTCGTGGGCGCGCAAGGCTTCCTCCATGGCGCCCACACCCCTCTCGAAGCGTTGCATCCATCCGCTGAAACGCGGGTCCTTCGGCCCGTGCCCGAGCCGCGCGGACTCGGCGAACTGCTCCCGCAACAGGCGCGCCTCCTGCACCGGCGAGGCGTCGGGTCGCGATGCCACGGGCTTCCACCCGTTTC
>CAIYFP010000089.1 GCA_903925515.1 uncultured Verrucomicrobiota bacterium | reverse complement strand
GCCGTGCCCGCCGCCCGCATCCACCGCGCCCGTTCTGCCCGAAATCGACCCATGCGATTGCTCTTCCCGGCCCCGTTCCCCGACTACTTCCCCTTGACGTCGTAGCAGTGCAGCAACTCTTGGTCGCGCAGGTAGAGCTTCCCACCCGACACCACCGGATGGACCCAGATGCGCCCCTGTGGCTTCCTCTTGGCCGTCTGGGGCGACAGCTTGAACCGCCCCTTTTCGTTCCAGCCGGCCGGGCTCGCCTCCACCAAGGCCACCGCGCCGGAGCCCTCGTCGATGCAGTAGAGGTGCCCGTCTGCAAGATGCACTGCCCCCTTGCCGAAGCCCTTGTGCACCCACACCTCCTTGCCCGTCTTCAGTTCCTGGCAAACCCAGCCGTACCCGTCCGAGTGGCCGTACAGATGCTCGCCCACGCGGATGACGCCGCCGTGGTGGTTCTTCATGACCTTGTTGTCCTCGTACAACGTCTCCATGGCCGATCCAGTCCACTTCACCGCCTTGCAACCCACGCCATACCCGGCCGTCACGTACGCAATGTTGTCATGCACCACCGGGGTCGGGATCACGGCCGTGCGGCCGGGGAAGTCCACGTTCCATGCCACCGCGCCGGTCCTCGGGTCCACGCCGAAGAATCGCTTCATCACCAACTGCACCACCTGCTCCTTGCCGCCAATCCGCCCCAGCACGGGCGACGAATACTGCGCCTCGTCCGTGATGTCCTTCGTCCGCCAAACCACCTCGCCGGTCTCCGCGTCCAGCGCCGCCATCGTTCCACCCGCGCCGCCCGGCGTGCAATACACCCGCCCTTCGTGCACCAAGGGCGACTCCGTGTAGCCCCAGCTTTGCAGCTTGCCGCCAAGGTCCTTGACCATGGACCGGCCCCACACCTGCCTGCCGTCCCTCGCATCAAGGCAAACCAACGTTCCCTGCGCAGCCAGCGCGTACACGCGCCCGCCCACCACCGTTGGCGTCATGCGCGGGCCGTCGCCCCAGTTGTTCTCGTACCGAGGCCCGGCGGGAACGGCCCATGCCTCCTTGCCCGTGCCGGCGTCCAGCGCGATCACGTGCTCCGTGTCGTCGCGCAACCCCATCGTGTACAAGCGCCCTCCCACGACCGCGAAGCCCGCGTAGCCGAGCCCGACATCCTGGTTCACCCAACGCTGCCTCGGGCCCTCGGCCGGCCATTGCCGGAGCAGGCCGTTCTCCTCCGACCGGTCCTCCCGCCCCGGCCCTCGCCATTGCGGCCAATCCGCCGCCTCCATGCCCACCGAACAAGCAAGGGCTGCAATCCAGCCAACCATGCATTTCCTCACGGGGTCGCTCATGCCGTGATTCCAGCCCCAACACCCCGCCCAAATCAACCCTCCATCCATGCAACACGCCCGGATGCAGCCCATGCTCGTGGGTCTCAAGATGCGATTCGCATGTTTTTGTTTGACCCTTGCATCCTGCCGGTGCGCCATTTCTCCCGTGATCCCCGTTACGCGCGTAGCAAGGCTTCTGGCCGTGGTTGTGGCGTCATGCTTGCTGTCCTCCGGATGCGGCGACGAGGCCAACCCCGCGCCGAAGAAGGTGGACGTCGCGGCCCATGTCGCCGGACTCAAGGGCAACGCGGACGCCAAGTCCGCCGCCCTCGCGGAACTCGCCGCCGGCGGCCCCAACTCGGCCGCGGCAACTCCGGACATCATTCCGTTGCTGAAGGACGAAGACCCGGTCGTCCGCCGTCTCGCCGCCTACGCCCTCGGCCAGGTCGGGCCCGCCGCCAAGGCCGTCCTCCCGGACATCAAGAACCTGCTTGCAGACAACGACCGCAATGTCGTCACCGCCGCCGTCAACGCCCTTCGTGCCATCGACCCCAAGACCGCGCCGGGCGAGGCCATGCCCAACACCATGTCCAACTAGGCCTCCTTCCGCTTTCCCTCCCAACTGGTTCGCTTCTCCAAAAACATGTCTCAAACCATGAAATCATCGTTCCATGCCGTCGGCGCCCTTCGCCGCCGTGCGTTCACCCTCATCGAGCTGCTCGTCGTCATCGCCATCATCGCGATCCTCGCGGGCATGCTCCTCCCGGCCCTTGGCAAGGCCAAGACCAAGGCGCAGGGCATCCTCTGCATGAGCAACGGCAAGCAGATGGCCCTCGCCTACGTCTTGTTCTGCGGCGACAACAACGACGTCCTCCCGGGCAACCTCGACGGCGGCACGGGCTACGGCGAAACCAACCGCACATGGTGCGTTGGCTGGCTCGACAACGTCGCCTTTCGCCAAGACAACACGAACCGCGTGTTCCTGATGATGTCCCAGCTCGGCAAGTACTCTGGCACCCATGGAATCTACAAGTGCCCCGCCGACCGCAGCCGCAGCCGTGGAAAGACCGGCGAGCCCCGCGTCCGCTCCATCTCCATGAACGGCTACCTCGGCGAGCGCGGCGGCCCCTTCACCGCTGGCTACATGCAGTTCAAGAAGCTTTCCGACATCCAGAAGGCCTCCCAGACGTGGGTCTTCGTCGATGAACGCGAGGACAGCATCAATGACGGTTGGTTCGCCGTGAACATGGACGGCTACGACCCCGTCCGCCCCTCCGCCTACACCATCGTCGATTTCCCGGCCTCCTATCACAACCGCGCCTGCGGCTTCTCCTTCACCGACGGCCACTCCGAGATCCGAAAGTGGACCGACGCCCGCACCACGCCCGTCCTCCGCTTCGGCCAGGCCCTCACCCTCGGGCAGCCTTCGCCGAACAACCAGGACGTCGCATGGATGCAGGACCGCAGTTCCGTCAAGATCACCGGAGCCACCCGCTAGCCTCCCAACCCCGTCCGGTCGCAAGGTGGTTCGCGAGTCCCGCGAACCACTTTTGCTTCCCACATCCCTTCTTCCTCACCGTGGCGCCCGCCCTCCCCATGCCCGCTCCGCCCCGGCATCCCTTCCTCCGCCTCCATGGTCTCCTCACGGCGCTCGGGGTCCTTGCGGCCGTCGCCTTGGCCGTTTACCTCGCCTTGCGCCCCCCTCTACTCCCTGTCCCGGCACCCAGCCATCCCGAATCCCTTGACCCCCAGCTCCGGGACCACCTCCAGCAACTCGCCGCCCTTGTGGCGGATTCCCCGCGAGACCCCGCCCGCCGCGCCACCCTCGCCCTCGCCTTCGCGGCCAACGGCCTCTGGGCCGAGGCCCGGCACGCCTTCCTCGACGTCGTCCGAATCGCCCCGGACGAGCCCCTTGCCCGACTCCATGCCGCCGTTGCACTCCAGGAAAAGCCCGACGATCCCGGCGCCCTCTCCGAGTTCGAGTCCCTCGCACGCGACTTCCCGGCCTTCCCACAAGGATGGTATCGATTCGGCGAGGCTTCCCTCCGCCTCGGCAACCTCACCAACGCCAACACCGCCTTCTCAAGGCTCTCCTCGCTCGCGCCCTCGGAGTGGCGCGGCCCGGCAGGCGTCGGCGAGGTTCTCCTGCGCTCCGGCCAGCCCTCCAACGCCATTCCCTTGCTCCAGAAGGCCATCGACCTCGACCGTTCTGCACGCCCGGCATGGTTTCTCCTCGGGCAAGCCCTTCGCGCCGTCGGCCAGACCAACGAGGCTCGCATCGCCCTTGCCATGGGTGCTGCCACCACCCGCCACCCCATGCCAGACCCATGGTCCGAGCGCGCCCCGGAACATATGAAGCTCCTTCCGGACCAGCTCGCCCAAGCCGACGAGCTCGGTCGCCTCGGACGGCCCGACCTTTCAATCCAGCTCCTCCGGGGCGCCCTCAAGTTCCACCCGGACAACCTTGGCCTCCTCAACCAGCTCGCCGTCGCCTTCAACCGCGCCGGCCAGCCCCAGCAGGCCCTCCCCGTCCTCGAACCCGCCCTCCAGAAGAATCCCGGCAACGTCGCCCTTCGCATCACCCGCTCCCATGCGCTCGTCCTCGTCGGGCGCCCGTCCGAGGGCCTCGCCGACGCCACCGAAGCGGCCGCCGCATCCCCGCGCACATCCCAGGCCCACCTCGCCGTCGCCAATGCCTGCCTCGCGCTTGAGCGAGATCAAGACGCGGCCAACGCCCTTCGCCGCGCCATCGAGGCCGACCCCGCGAACCCCGAGATCCATGTCGAGCTCGCCTCCATCCTTTGGAGGAACCTCGACGACCCGCCCGCCGCCGCCGCCGCCCTGTCCATCGCCATCCAAATCAACCCGGCCCTGCCCGCCGCGCACCTTCAGCTCGGACTCCTTCAGCATCACCTCGGCGACCTGCCCGCGGCCCGCGCCTCCCTCGCCAACCTTCAGCTGGTCGCCCCAAGCAGCCCGCAATGGCGCCAACTCCAGCAAGCTCTCGCCGCGCCATGAGCTGGCCCCTTCCAGCAAGGTTCCCTTCCCGCCCCGCCCCGCTGCCCTCCCCTCCCCCAGGCACGCCACCTCTCGTGCTGTTCCTCGCCTTGATCTCCCTTTCCTGCCGTCCACCCAGCCCCTCCCCCGGCCAGGCGCCCACCCAGTCCAAGGCCCGACATTCCCCCCCTCCCTCCACCACCCTCGCGCCCCCGTGGTTCCATCGCGTCCCCCCCTCCTCGGGCCTCGCCTTCCGTCACGCCTCCGGCGCAACCGGCAAGTTCCTCATGCCCGAGATGGAGACCGGCGGCGTCGGCCTCATCGACTTCGACAAGGACGGCCTCCTCGACGTCCTCTGCATCGACGGCGGTTCCGTGGACCCGGCCATCCCCAAGGCCCCCTCGCACCGCCTCTATCGCAATCTCGGCAACTGGCGCTTCCAGGACGTCACGGCTCCCTCGCGCATCGCCGTCCCCGACGGATACGGCATGGGGTGCGCCATCGGCGACTTCGACGGCGACACATGGCCCGACATCTACATCACCCAGCTCGGTTCCAACCACCTGTTCCGCAACCTGCACAATGGCACGTTCGAGGACGTTACCACCCGGGCCGGCGTCGCCGTCCGCTCATGGAGCACCAGCGCCGCCTTCCTCGACTTCGATTCCGACGGCCACCTCGACCTGTTCGTCGCCAACTACATCCGCTGGTCGCCCGCCATCGAGATGCAGTGCTTTTCCTACGGCGGCCGACGGGACTACTGCTCCCCCGTCAACTACCACGCGCCGGCCCCAACCGTCCTCTTCCGCAATCGCGGCGACGCCACCTTCGAGGATGTCACCGAGAAATCCGGCATCCTGCGCGCCTATGGCAACGGCTTCGGCGTCGCCACCGGTGACTTCGACGGCAACGGCCACATCGACATCTTCGTCGCCAATGACGCCATGCCCAACCAGCTCTGGCTCAACCAAGGCCATGGCCGCTTCATCGACGACGCCCCCCTGCGCGGCTGCGCGCTCAATGCCCTGGGCGTCCCGCGCGCCGGCATGGGCGCCGTCGCCTTCGATGTCCTCCAGCGCGGCGCCCTTGACCTCTTCGTCACGCATCTCGTCGGCGAGGGCAACGGCCTCTTCCTCAACCAAGGAGGCAGCTTCCTCGACTCCATCACCCCCGATGGCCCCATGGCTGGCTCCACCCCCTTTACCGGGTTCGGCCTCGCCTTCGCAGACTTCAACAACGATGCCATCCCCGACCTCTACGTCGCCAACGGCCGCGTCCGCCTCGGCGCAGACCAGCCGGACCCCGCCGACCCCTACGCCGAGGCCAGCACCCTCCATCATGGCACCGCCCCAGGCCGCTTTGCCCTGGTGCCCTTCGCAGGCGAATCCACCCCGGGCCCCGGCGTCGCTCGCGGCCTTGCAGCCGGCGACCTCGACAACGACGGCGCCATGGATCTCGTCGTCATCCAACGCGACGGACCCATCCGCGTCCTGCG
>CAIYFP010000088.1 GCA_903925515.1 uncultured Verrucomicrobiota bacterium | reverse complement strand
GGTGACCGGTGGTGTCGCTTCGCTCAACCACCGGCTACCTGCTGCGAAACCTTCGGTTTCGAGCAAGGGATCCCATGCGGTCCGTCCTTCGGGGGGCCAAGGCGTCATTTCTCTGCATTGGGATGCCCGGTTCCTTCAGAGAGGGTGAGCGGATTGGGGCCGTGAGATCCATCTGCTTGCCACTCCATCCGTGTCCAAGGCCGGATCCGTGAACCGAAAAACTGCCTACGCGTGGATTGGGGGAATTCCTCACGCCATGACGCCATGACGCAAAGAATGCAGTCTCGGGGATGCCCATGCTGGGGTTCATGCCCATCCGCCACGATGGCGCGTTGGCACGCAGCCTGCCGCGACCCATCCGCTTGTGGATCGAGAAAATCCCTCCGCCTTACGAGGAGATTGGGGGGCGGTGACGCTGCGCTCAACCACCGGCTATCGGCCTGCATCCATCCAGGATGCCCTTGAGTTCCCTGGCAAGCCCCGGGCCATCGTTTGATCCAAAACCCGGCGAGCCCCGGCGAGCCGCACCCGCGGGAACCCCAGCTCGAACACCCGGGACCTCGCATCCTTGGAGTCCCCTCATCTACCCATGAGACTGCGGGGTCGCCGAGTGGAACAACGAGGCGGCCCGCGGCCACAGCCGAGACCATCGCGGGGACTGTCCGAAGGCTTCGAGGTGTTCGCGAGGAATCGTTCTGACGTCACGACGGTCCGGGAGATCGTCATCAAGATAGAGAAACGGTTCGGGAAGGCCCAGCGGGTGTCGATGGACGTGAGCGTGCCGTTTGAGGAATAGGAACGGGAAGTGACGCCGAACCTTCGGACGGCGGCCAAGCCCGACCCGGACGTGGCGCATTCCCTGGCTCAACATGGGTTTTGACTGCCCAAGGACTCGCGGCTGGTGGTAAACGAAGCTGAGAAAACAGCGGCGTGGTTTTGCGGCGGCGTGATTTTGGAAATCCCGGCAAAGCCGATGGATGGAGCGGGCCGAACCGCTGAGGAACTTGGGCTAGGCGGTTTTTGGCGCCATGCGCCGCTAACCCTTTGCACGCAATCGGGATGGCCCATTCATCCGAAAAGATTGGAAATCTTTCCGGGATAGACGTCATCCCTTCCCGACGACCTCGCGGAGCCGGTCACGGAACGGAAAAGCTGCCCCACGTCGGGTGCCTTGGAATGCCAGACCTTACCCAGAACGATTCAACCCAAGAACGGGTGTGAAAGGTGGCCTCAAGGCAAGGACATGGCCGTCCCATCAAGGCAAGAAGGCCCTGTGGGATCCGTCCGTGACCTCACCCGGTGGAAACGTGGCAGAGCCGTCTCGCCTCAGGCCGGGCCACCCACAGCGGCAGCATGCCGATGCCACGTTGCCCACGGGCGCACGGAGGTGTGGCATGCGTGGCGCCGCGTGAGGGCGCGCGGTTAGCAGCATGGGCGAGTTGTTGGGCATCCCCGATGGGTTTGGCTCCCATCCCCAGGGCCGTCTTTGGGTTGATGCAACCCAAGATCATGGCTGGCCGGCATTGGCCGGGGCCGCTCCGGGGGCGAGTTCGCGCCGGGCGGCGCCACGGCCCCAGCGGCTCCAAAAATCGTCGCCCCGGAGGGCTTCCATGCGGGTTCGGATCGCCACGAGGCGACGGAACTGGGAGCCGGGCCCATTGGGATCCACGAGGATGGCGGCGCGCCCATGTGCCTCGACCCAGTCCACGAACCACTCCGGGGCAGGACCCACCGGGGGCAACTCCATCTCGAAGATGAATCCAGAATTCATCCCCGCTGCGACACGAGAGTCGTCCGGCGCGACTGCCAGCCAATTCACGTTGCCCTGCACCGGCAGCGTCCAACGGGCCTCGGGCCATGTCCTAGGGATGGAGCGAAGTTCCAATGTGCCCCGGGTGGTGCCGAGCAGGAACGAGTCGGACGCGGCAAGGCAACGAACGTGCCATGCGCCGCCCTCCTCGCTCCATAGGTGAGGCGTGCCATGCGTCGGGGGCCACGCCCGGACTTGGACACGGCCTCCCATGGCCGCCAGCACCAGCTGCCGCCCCGTGCGGTCAAAGGTCGCGCGCCCCACGAACGGCAAGGCATCCAGTGACAGCGGTTGAGGCGCCGCACCCCCGTCGAGGCGCCATGACAAGACTTGACCTCCCAAGTCCACGAGGACGAACTCCGGACGCGTCGGATGGATCGCGGCCCCAAAGGCATAAGGACGCCCGCCTTGAAGCGAGATGCGGCCCATGGATGGAACCTTCCATGCCTCGGCCCGGCCTCCGTTGAGGCTCATTGCCAAGTGGCCGCCGGACCGGCTGAAGGCGAAACCCGTTACCCCCTCGGGGTCGCCCATGCCTTGGGACAACACGGCGTCCGGCAGGACGCTGGACGCGAGCGGACGCCCCGAGTCCCGGCGCGCATCCCACAACTCAACCCGGCCATTCGTGGTGATGGTCGCGACATGCTGCCGGTTCGGGCTGGCGGCGATGGCCGCGATCGGGCCGGACGCCTTGAACGCCAACGCGACGGCCGGGTTGGACCTGCCCGGGAAGCAACGAAAGACTTGGCCGTCAAGGGTGGCGGCCAGCATCCCATGGTCCGTCCATGCAACCCAACGCGATGCCTCGAGCTCAGGACCCTGGGGCCCGGAGGCATCCAGCGCGCCGGAGGGAAGCCATTGGACGCCCTTCGTGCCGCTTTCGACGGCGAGCCACCTGCCATCCGGGCTGTACGTCACACCCGCCACGTCCATCCCCGTT
This sequence comes from uncultured Verrucomicrobiota bacterium, assembly GCA_903925515.1. Taxonomy (GTDB): domain Bacteria; phylum Verrucomicrobiota; class Verrucomicrobiia; order Limisphaerales; family UBA9464; genus UBA6176. Next base: position 3,383 of record CAIYFP010000088.1, on the reverse strand, counting down.
TGCAGATGCCTGACCGCAGGCGGCTGGTCCGGGACGGCAAACAACATCGGCCTCCCCTGCAAGGGTGCGACCATGGCCCTGCGGCCGGAGGGATGAAAGCAGGCGAACTCGATGGGGACGCCCCAATCGATCGAGGACATCTCGGCGAGCCCAGTGGCGACGTCCCGCACCATCACCCTGTCCACCGCCCATGTGAGCATCCGGGACGGCGCTCCCGGACCGGGGAATATCCCCTTCCCTCGCCAAACAAAGAGTTGGTCGCCAGCCTCCGACTTCCTGATGGCGCGGCCGGTGGCAACCTCGATCAACTCGTACTCTTGCGCCTTGGGTCCCTTGCGCAGCACCACGTGGCGTCCGTCCGGGCTGAATTCATGTGCGACGACGCCATTCGTCGAGATGGATGGCGGCAACGGCGGCGGTGCGGGATGCCACTCGGGCGGGACCGCTCCTGGATAAGGCCTCCAAGACGGCAAGGACCATGCCTGGACCGCGTCATCGGAATACCGGACCCACGCATGGTCGCCGGACGGGCTGAATCCCATGTCCACCACCCGCTCGTTGTTCGCGAGTGCCTGCCCTCCCATGTCACGGCCGTTGTTCGCATCGAACAACGCGATGCGGGAGTCGGAGGACCAGAGAAGGATGCGGTCGCCGGAACGATCAAAGACGCCCGCAAGGCAGTTCGGCGGGCCCAGCTCGAACATCGGCACGGGGATGCGCTCGCGGTCGAGGATGTTCCATGCCCGGCGCATGGCCGCGACATGGCCTGGGTCCTCGCGAAGCAGCCTCGCGAGGGAATCGAGCGCGGCCCGGTGCTCAAGGCGTCCGGACCAGACATCCAGCAGCTGGAAGGCAAGGTCGTCCCGCGCGACCCTGCGGGCCGCTTCGGTCGCACGCATGCGGACCATGGCGGCGGTGGTGCTCGCGAGGCCCAGAACCATGGAGACCATCAAGGCCACGCCCATGCCGGCCACCAACGGCCTACGACGGCACCATCGCCACGCACGGCCCGGCGCCGACAACGGCCTCGCATGGGTGGGAGCACCCTCCATGAAACGATCCATGTCGTCGCGAAGCTCCACCGCGTTGCGATAACGGTGCCTTGGATCCTTCTCGAGGCACTTGAGGCAAATTGTTTCCAGGTCGGCGGGCACCGCCGGGTTGAGACGCCGGACCGGGATCGGGTCCTGCTCCACCACCAGCCGGAGGGTTGATTCCGTGGTGCTTCCCCGGAACGGCGGCAAGCCGGTCAACAGGTGGTAAAGCAACGCGCCCAGCCCGTGGATGTCGGCGGCCGGCCCCACGTCGTTCAAGCCCATGGCCTGCTCGGGGGCCATGTAGCCCGGCGAGCCCACGGCATGCCCCGTGACGGTGTTCACACGCGTGGCGTCGGACAGGTCCCGGGCAATCCCAAAGTCGCCAAGAAAGACGTCGTCGTGCTCGTCGAGGAACACGTTGGACGGCTTGATGTCGCGATGGAGCACCCCCTGCTTGTGGGCTTCCGCCACCGCGTCGGCAAGGTCCCGAAGCCATCGTGCGGCGCGTCGGGCCGGGACCGGCGAGGCGACGACTTTCGAGAGGTCGCCCATGGGAAAGAACCTTTGCACATGCCACGGTGCCCCGTCGTGCTCGCCATGATCATGGAGCGGAACGACATGCGGATGATTCAGGCATGCGACGATCTCGGCCTCGCGACGGAAGCGGTCCCGTTGCACGCGAAGTGCCTCGCCCGCGAGGTGGGGATGCAGCGTCTTGATGGCGACCTCGCGGCGAAGCAACGGGTCCCATGCACGGTGAACGACGCCCGCCGCACCCGACCCAACGACCGCCCGAAGCTCGTAACGCCCGACCCTGCCATGCGACGGGGCAGACGTCGCGGCCCCGGTGGAATCTGCATGGGAAAGGGCGAGGCGAAGCATGCAGGCCCGGCAGGGTTCGCCGGGGCATGGCAGGACGCCATCGCAGGCGGGGCAACGACCGCTCATGCAAGGGCCTCGATCAACCGAAGGATCTCGGACTTCACGTCGGACTCGTTCGCCGTGGTCTCGCGGACAACATCGTCGATGGCCTTGCCGTATTCCCTGCGGAACTTGGAAACCGCGTTGGCGAAGGCCTCGGGTCCCAGCCCGAGCGCGGCGGCGTGGGCAGACCTGTCGGAAACGGCGACCCCGGGCAGCAGGTGCAGCCAGAAGATGTCAAACCTCTCGACGTTCGACCGGGCAAGATACCGATCGCGGAGGATCTCGCGGGCTTGGTCGAGAACGCAGGAGGCCCACTGCCGGTCAAAGGACCGGGCCATGGGCTCGGCGGCGTGCGCCGCCATGTCCGCCTCGAGCTGCGACACGTCACGCGGGTCGAAGCCTTGGGCGGGCCGACGCTTGAGGGCATGCGACCTGCGGTGCTCGTCCCTGCGGAAGTTGTCCATCGAGGCCCGCAGCCAGCTTCGAAACAACCTAGGCTGGGCGCCGTCTTGCAACGAAGGATCATCCTCCATCACCCCCGCAAGGCCCTCGCCATCGAGGAGGGCCGCGAAGAAGCCCTGGACGCGGTCCTCGGCAACGTCCGGCGGATCCCCGCGTTGGCGGCAATGCAGGTAGAGGGGACGCCAATAACGCCGCGCCAGGGTTTCCCATGCATCCCGCGAGTGCTGCTCGCCGCCTTGCGCGGCCTGCCGGACAAGGGTCCACGACGTGGTGACGAAACCGGAAACGGAGATCGCGTCGTGAGACGTGGAGTTCATGCGCGCGGAGGGAGGATCATGGGAACGTTCCGGGGACCGCTTGACGCGCAAGCCGGGATGCCTTCCCGCGCACGCCAAAGAGTGTTTGCAATGCGTCGGGCCACCTTGTCGAGCCTTGGATTCCACCCAAACACGGCGGTGCCTGTGAGGTCACGCGGCGGGAAGGATGACGCGCCTCCGAGCGTCTCCGGGGCAGAGTGGAAGCGCCATCCTGCCGCGGGTGCATGCTGGGCAAGCGGCTGGAAGCCGCTTCCACTTTCATTCGGCCTTCATGGAAGGTGGCAGCAGCATCCTGCCGCTGGACGTGATCCAGCCATGGCCGAGACGGCTCTGCCATGTTTCCACCGGGTGAGGGCCTCCGGCCATAGGCGTTAACGTTGGAACGTCCGCACAGGAACCGCCCGATACGGCATCCCTTGCCTTGGGCTTGAGGGCTCGGGTTTTCGTGTGTTTCGTGTATTTCGTGGTTCCACAAACGCCGGGCTGTGCGCCGGCTACATGTGGGGTCGAGGTGGTCGCGTGCTGCCTCAGGGAGGTGAAGGGAAGCCATGCGAGGTGCTTGAGCGCGGCTAAGCCGGATCGATTCAGTTGGGAGGGAAGTGATTGCGAAGCAGATGCTTGCGCAAGCCGAGGAGTGAGCGAG
>CAIYFP010000087.1 GCA_903925515.1 uncultured Verrucomicrobiota bacterium | reverse complement strand
GGTGAGGGTACTCGACCCGTGGTCGAGTATGAGCCCGACCCCGAGCTGCGCGACACCGAGCAGATCGCCTTCCTCGAAGCCCCGCCGTCTGGCCTCGCCGGTGGCCTCCCCACCGAAGCCTCGGCCCAGGCGGGCATCGAGTCGTTCATCCGACGCGAGGTGCTGCCCTACACGCGTGATGCCTGGATCGATCCCGATCCCAAGGCCACCAAGATCGGCTACGAGATCAGCTTCACCCGCCACTTCTACCAGCCGCCCCAGCTCCGCACCCTCGCCGAGATCAGCGCCGACATCCTCCAGCTGGAACAGGAGACCGAGGGGTTGCTCGGCGAGATCACGAAAGGCGTGACGAGATGAGGGACGAGCCGCTGCCCCAGTCCGAGATCGTCCTCTACCAGGCCGAGGATGGCCGCACCCGGATCCAATGCCGGTTGGAGAATGAAACGCTCTGGCTCACGCAGGCGCAAATCGCCGAGCTGTTCCAGACCACGCCCCAGAACGTCACGCTCCACCTCAAGGCCATCTTTGCCGAGGGGGAGCTATCCGAGGCGGCAACTTGTAAGGACTACTTACAAGTTCGCACCGAAGGCAGCCGGCAGGTTTCCCGCAGCCTGCGGCACTACCGCCTAGAGGCGATTCTGGCTGTCGGTTATCGCGTCCGCAGCCACCGGGGCACGCAGTTCCGCCAGTGGGCCACGGCGCGCTTGTCCAAGTATCTCGTCAAGGGGTTCACCATGGACGACGAGCGGCTCAAGAACCCGCCGGGCAAGGGGCAGAAAGACTACTTTGACGAGCTGCTGGAGCGGATCCGCGACATCCGCTCCTCCGAGCGCCGCTTCTACCAGAAGGTGCTCGATATTTACGCCACCAGCGTGGACTACACACCGGACGCCGAGGCCTCCCAAAAGTTTTTCGCTACCGTGCAAAACAAGATGCACTGGGCCACCCACGGCCATACCGCCGCCGAGGTCATTGCGCAGCGGGCGGACGCCACCAAACCCTTCATGGGTCTGTTGACCACGCGCTCCGGCGGCATCGTGCGCAAGGAAGACGCGGCGGTGGCCAAGAACTACCTCACGGAGGACGAACTCCAGGTGCTCAACCGCATCGTGAACCTCTACATCGAATACGCCGAACTCCAGGCGCTGGAGCGCAAGCCGATGACCATGCGCGACTGGATCGCCAAGCTGGATGAGTTCCTCAAAATCTCCGGACGCGAGTTGCTGGATCACGCCGGCAAAGTCTCCGCCGAACAGGCGAAGGCCAAAGCTGAGATCGAGTATGCGAAGTATCGCACATTGCTCGACGCCGCCCCGCGCACCGTGGATGCGGCTTTTGAAAAGGCCGCCAAGGAAATCAAGAAACTGCCCAAGCCCCGCAAGCCGAAGGGAGGTCAGCCATGATCGAAGGACTCCCGCCGTATCCGGAATACAAGGAGTCGGGCCAGCGTTGGCTTGGGCAGATTCCTGCGCATTGGGATTTGAAACCCGGTCATGCCGCGTTTGTGCCTCGGAGCATCAAAAACACCGGCATGAGGGAGAGGACTGTCCTCTCGCTGAGTTACGGGCGAATCAAAGTGAAGCCTACCGATAAGCAACACGGCCTGGTTCCCGATTCATACGAGACCTACCAAATCGTTGACGAGGGCAACATCATCATTCGCGGGACGGACATGCAGAACGACCACACGAGTCTGCGCATTGGCCTGTCACGGAATCGCGGCGTCATCTCGTCGGCTTACCTCTGCTTCGAAACCCGCAAATCGGTCACGCCAGATTACGGCTACCAGATTCTC
>CAIYFP010000086.1 GCA_903925515.1 uncultured Verrucomicrobiota bacterium | reverse complement strand
GGCTTGAGTGGACACCGGTGCCCGAACCTCCGACCACGGTGGCATGGGGCGGCGCCGCCCTGGCTTTGTGGGCCATCGCACGGCGCCGTCGCTGCGCGCGTTGAACCAACCGTGGAGGCAATGGGGTCACATCCAAAGCTTTGACATTTGCTACGGGAACTAGCGGATGAGCCGGTCGCAGGGCGAGTCCCGCATGTGCCAGGAGGCAGCCGCTTGTCGGATCCACGGCACCCGTCCTCGACCCTTTCAAGAGGCAGTGTCCGGAATGCCGTGGAGATGCCGACAGGTGCCCCAGCAGCCTTGCACTGCTGCTTCGAAGCGGTCGGGGAGCTCTGGAAGATGGCTGAGGCACCCGCGCTGATGATCATCCTTGCGAAGGATGATTAGCACGCCGTTGCCCCGGTTGATGGCAGGGTTCCTTGCTTCGGGCATACAGGCGTACCGTGGTCGAAGCTATGACGGGTTTGTTCGGGCTTGGTGAGGGTTGTCATCACTTTGGATGTGCTCCATTGCCCCTGGCGACGGCCGTCGTGGGTTGATTGCAGGCCCCTTCGATCATTCATCCAAGGCCGGGGTTGTAACTGTTCCCCTCCAAGTCCGTGTGCCCTAACGTGAAGACGAGGCTGTTTCCTGCGTGGTGTCGAGTGCTGTCCCAGGCTGGTCTTTGTGCTTTTGCGGGCTATTCGGCGGGGGCCGGCATTATCCTATTTCGCGAGACCTTCGACGAGGGGTTGGCCCAATGGACGGCTGGAAGTGGCATCACCGTGAGCGAGATGGGTCGCGGGCAGGTGCTGACCTTCTCGAACGTCGCCTATGGCGGTGATGCGGTCACGATCCCCTTGTCGGTGCCCGACTTGCCCGGCCTTTACTTGAGCTTTGATTACCGGGGCGGGGGCGGATTTGTGGGCGTCAGCCCGGGCGGTGAGAACTGGCTGGCCGGCGAGGCTGGCTATTCGCAAAGCGTGCTGCCGTTTGTCCCGCTCACATACGACAATTCATGGCGTCGATATGAGATCCAGATTCCAGCCGGGCTTACGGGTAGGATCATGCTGGAGGACTGGGCGAGCGCCTCGGCGCACGGCGCGTTCTTCGACAACATCGTGGTGGCCGACTACCCCGGTGCCATGGTGCCTGAGCCCGGATCATTTGCTGCGCTCGCAGCCGCAGGCTTGGTGGGGTTCGCGCTAGTCCGTCGGGGTGCTCTCCTCACGTCCGGTGAATCGAAGCCGTAACGATTCCGTTGGGGGGAAGTGATTGCGAAGCAGATGCCTCCGCAAGCCGAGGAGTGAGCGAGGTGCGGGCCTTGGCTCTTGGAGGCCCGCTTCGTGTACTCCGTGAAGGGGGAAGCGTTCGGGTTGAACCAAAACCTTGATCCCGCAGACGCGAAGCCCGACGCACAGGCACCCGACGTTTCGTGTATTTCGTGTGTTTCGTGGTTCCTCTCCCCGCCGGATGGAGGGGGCCTCCCTTCAGCATCCCCCCCTCCGTGGCAAGCACCGACGACCACCCGACGCCCAGTCATTCGGGTTCATCCGAGTGGGGCGGCCACGGGGTCAGGTCTGCTCGTTGGACACATCGACGGGGGCCGTCGGGATGAGCCTGGGCATTCAACCCAAAACGGCAGTTGAGGAGGGCTTCAAGGCAAGGAGATGGCCGTCCTCTCAATGCAAAGAGGCCCCATGGGATGAATTCCAGGCCTCACCCGGCAGGTGAGGTTGGGGCGGGCGCAGGAGGCCGCTCGTGGGCCTGGACGCCGGCCGAAAGCGGCAAAGGGTCAAGAACCACGGAGGACACGGATCACACGGATTCAAGGGCGCCGTGTGCCCTTCGGGCTTGCGTCATGGATGGGACCTCCCGGCTTGGCCCTTATCCGTGCCATCCGCGCCATCCGTGGTTTTCCGGCAGAAGCCCTGATCCGAAGCGGCTTCCAGCCGCTTGCCCGGCATGGACCCGCGGCAGGATGCCGCTGCCAACGCTCGGAGGTGCGGCAACCTTGCCGCCGCGTGAGGGCACGCGGCCTACAGCAGGGGCCAAGCCTTTGGCTCCACCTGGGGCAACGGGGTCACATCCAAAGCTTTGACATTTGCTACGGGAACT
>CAIYFP010000085.1 GCA_903925515.1 uncultured Verrucomicrobiota bacterium | reverse complement strand
TTTCACCCCATCCAATCACCTTCCACGAAAACCAAAACGCCCCATAAGCAAAAAGGTATCGTTACCGATTTGAACGCCTCAAAGCGCCGGCGATTCGATTCCAAAAACAGGGGGTTTTGCAGCAGAATCAATGCTTTAGATGTGACCCCATTGCCCGGACCCTGATCGGAAGGCCTTCCCCGGCGAACCTCCATGGCGCGCATGGGCGGGTACAACGGTTGCCCCGTGTTTCAAGGTTGAAAGCGCGGGGCGCCCGCATTCCCCTCGCGTCCGCATGCAGCGAGTTGCCGTCCTCAACGTGGTGGGCCTCACCCGTTCCCTGATCGGGCCCCACACGCCCCGCCTTGCCGCCCGGCGCGACCGGGGCCGCCTGTCGGTCATCGACCCCGCCCTTCCCGCCGTCACCTGCACGGCCCAGTCCACCTACGTCACGGGACGCACGCCCGGCTCGCATGGGATCGTGGGCAACGGCTGGTACAACCGGCAGCTCGCCGAGGTCCAGTTCTGGAAGCAATCCAACCACCTCGTGGCCGGGCCGAAGGTCTGGGACGACCTGCGCAAGGACCTGCCCGGCTTCACCTGCGCCAACTCCTTCTGGTGGTACAACATGTACTCCACGGCGGACTTCTCCGTCACGCCGCGTCCCATGTATCCGGCGGACGGGCGCAAGGTGTTCGACGTCTATTCATGGCCCTACGAGCTGCGGCCGGGATTGAAGGCTGACCTCGGGGAGTTCCCGTTCCCCGCGTTCTGGGGCCCGGCGGCCGGGATGCAAACCCCGCAGGGCGCGCCGGACGCCGCGTCCCGCTGGATTGCCGGGTGCGCCCGGTGGATCGAGGAACGCCATCAACCCACCCTCCACCTCGTGTACCTGCCGCACCTCGACTACAACCTCCAGCGCCTCGGGCCCGCCCACCCCGCCATCCCGGAGGACCTGCGGCGCATCGACGCCATCGCGGGCGACCTCGCGGACTTTCTCGAAGGCCGGGGCGTGAAGGTCCTCATCCTCTCCGAGTACGGCATCACGCCCGTGAGCCGCGCCGTCCACCTCAACCGCGTGTTCCGCGAAAAGGGCTGGCTCACGGTGAAGGAGGAGCTGGGGCTGGAGCTTCTCGACGCCGGCAATTCCCGCGTTTTTGCCGTGGCAGACCACCAGGTCGCGCACGTCCACGTCCAGGACCGATCCCTGCTCGACGCGGCGCGCTCGCTCGTCGAGTCCACCCCGGGCGTCGCCCGCGTCATGGACCACCGCGCCCTCCAGCGCATCGGCCTCGACCCCCGCGTGCCGGCGAACTCGTGGCGTTCTCCGACGAGGACGCATGGTTCACGTACTACTACTGGCTCGACGACGCCCGCGCCCCGGACTTTGCGCGTTGCGTGGACATCCACCGCAAGCCCGGATACGACCCCGTGGAGCTGTTCCTCGACCCGACGTTGTCGGCCATCAAGCTGCGCATCGCATGGCGCCTGCTCCGGAAGAAGCTCGGGTTCCGCATGCTCATGGACGTCATCCCCTTGGACGCGTCGTTGGTGAAGGGCTCGCATGGCACCCGGCCCAAGTCGATGGACGACTGGCCGGTTTTCCTGTCCGACACGACGCACGGCCCCGACATCATGGCCGCCACGGACATCGCCCGCGTCATCCGGCGCACGGTCAAGGGCGAGGCAACGGAGGCAATGGGGTCACATCTAAAGTATTGACATTTAGCCGGGGAACCATGGCCATGAGCCCATCCCGTCCAGGTTCCCGGGCGCTCCGTGCCCCGATCCGCCTCCGGCCCAGCCCGCTGCCGGGCCACCGTCTCCTTCCGGATGTCAGCCCCCGATTCCTGCAAACGGAGGATGGCTGGTGGAAACGCGGGGACGCAGAGATGGGCGCGTTCAACCCCTGCGCCTCCGCGCCTCGGTGGGAGACGCGGCCCGATGCACCAAGCAACTCGCCTCGGGCCGCTCGGCTGGCATCTGCCGCTGGCTGATCGGCCGCGGTGGGAATCTCCCGCCAAGGCCCGGGGATGCAGTCATCTGAGGAACCCCATCTTGCATCGCCGCCCCGAAGCGCTCGGGGGCGGGCGGGAAGGCCGCCCAGAAATCGTCGCCGGTCAGGGTCCATGCGGAAGTGGAGCTCGCCGCGCCAGCCCCCGCCGCCGGCAAGGTGCCCGCCATGCGCAATCCAGAAGCCGATGAGGTCAAGCCATGACGCGAGCTCTCCGAGCCGCCGAAATATGTCAATGCTTGGTTCTGCTGCA
>CAIYFP010000084.1 GCA_903925515.1 uncultured Verrucomicrobiota bacterium | reverse complement strand
CTTCACGGCATCGACGACCTGGACATTGTCGGTGGTGGTGAAGGTGACCTCGAAGGTGTTGGCCGAGGCGGGCGGGAGCGGGGTGGAGATGCCGTAGCGGATGGTGAGGCCCGAGGTGGTGTCCGTGGTGAACGGGGTGACCGACGTGGGGGTCACGGAGGTGCCGTTGAGCTTCAAGGTGGGAGCCTTGGAGGCATCCACGGTGAAGTAAGACGGGCTGGTGACGGTGGCGGTGATGACGGCGGGGGTGCTGGCGACGGTCGTGAAGCTGGGGGCGATGAACTCGCCGCCGTCGGTGATGGTGCGGCCGTCGGTCGTGCTGAAGGTCACGGAAACCGTGTGCTTGGAGCCCGGGGTGAAGACCTTGGGGGCTTGGCTGGCACCGGCATAGACGAGGCTGCCGTCGCGGGAGACTTGGGCTCCGGGAACGACAGCGCCGTCGATGCTCAGCGTGACCGGCTTGGTGTCGTCCACGTTCTTGCCGAGGGCCTCGGCGATGCGGGCGCGGGCGCTGACGCCATTGCCGGAGACGCCGGTCACGAGGGGCGGCACGCCGATGGCCACGTTGTCGAGGGCCCACCACCAGTCGTTGGCGCCGAGGATCATGCCGAAGGTGAGCTTGGCCTTGCCGCCGGTGGGGTTGTTGAGGGGGACGATGAAGGGCTCGTTGGTGTTGGAGACCTCGTCCGGGTTTGCCGCGTCGGACTTGGTCTTGTCCTCCTTGAAGTAAGGGTTGTCCGATCCGTCATCGAGGGTCCGGGTGGACTCGAAGCGGACGATCTCGTTGGTGGTGCCGGCGTTGAACGTGACGCGCACGAGGCCGGTTTGGTTGTTGATGGGCGAGCCGTCCTCGGCGGTGGGGAAGCTGGCGCCGGCGTCATCCTTGGCCTCGGGACGCCATGAGGAGTCGAAGGCGAGGACGAGGGAGTTGGCGGCCACGCCGGTGAGGTCGATTTCGGGCGTCGAGATGAACCCTGTCCAGAGGCCCTTGGCATGGGTGGCGTCGTCCCATTCGTCGGGGTCGGCGATGAGGACGGTGCCGGAGCCGAAGGTGAAGTCGGCGCGGCGTTGGTCGCCGGCGACGCGGACCCACCAGTCCTTGTTGGCGAAGCTCCAGCCGGCCCACTCGACCATGCCGTCGGTGGAGGGGTTGCCGATGCCGGGCATCTGGGAGTCATCGAGGGTCCAGCCCGAGGGCGGCGTCTTGGTCCAGATGCCGACGGAGCCGGCGGCCTCCTCCTTGCTGTTGCCCAGCGTGAGGCCGTCGAAGTTTTCGAAATAGACCTTCTGGGCGTTGGCCGACAAGGCCGCGCCCAGCAAGGCCGCGATGGCCGCGGCGCGCACCATCGTGCGGCCCGGCCCCTGCGTGTTACGGGTGTTTTTACTCATGCTTTGAACTTTCGGTTGAGGTTCTAGCGAAGTTTTGAGGTCCGGGGCAATCCACGAACTGGGGCATGTCCCTGATTTTGCTGGCCCGTCGCAACAAGGCCATCCCTTGTTGCCTGCGCGCCATGGGGTCGTCATGACGGTCAGGGTTCATCGTGAAAACTCCCCCATCCACGACGTCTGAGGCCACGGCAAGGGCCTGAGGATCGCCTGCCGCGCGCCCGGCGTGGTGCGGCCCGTGTCGATGGCCTCGGCCATGGCCCGTCCGAGGCGGGCAACCTCCCCCATGTGCGCCCCGGCAAGGTTGGTTCGCTCGGCCGGGTCGGTGTCGAGCCGGTACAACTGGAACCGCGGCAACGCGGCCGACGCGGCGCTGCCGGGCTTGGGCTCGCTCCAGCCCCCGGAATCGGGGGTGAACGCGAGCTTCCATGGGCCGTCGCGGATGCAGAACGAGCCATTGCTGGACTGGCTGACGAGCGGCCCGCGTCCCTCGGCCGGGCCGTCTCCGCCCATCCACGCGGCCATCATGTTCCCGCTGTCCTCGCCCGCGCCATCCGGCAACGCCTTCCCCAGCAACGCCGCGAAGGTCCGCAGCAAGTCCACGTGTCCGACGGTCGCGTTGCACCGGGTGCCCGCCGGGACACGACCGGGCCAGCGAACGACGAAGGGAACGCGATGCCCGCCCTCGAACAAGTCCGCCTTGTGGCCCCGAAACCCCGCGCTGGGATCATGGCCCATGGCCCTCAGCCCCTTCCAGTCCGCCACCGGAGCGAACCCATTGTCGGACGTGAACACCACGAGGGTGTTGCTGGCGAGCCCGGACCGTTCCAGCGACCCCATCAGCCGCCCCAGCTCGTCGTCCAGCTCCAGCATGAAGTCGCCGTACGCATTCGCTCCGGACCGGCCCCGGTACGCGGGCGAGGGAAGGATCGGCGTGTGCGGGGAAGCCAACGCGAGGTAGAGGAAGAACGGCCGCCCGTCCTTGCTGCCCGCGCGTTGCTCCACGAAGTCCCGAGCCTTCCCGAAAAAGTGTCCTTGGATGGCGTCGTGCCGGAAGTCCGGCGCCACGGACCCGGCGCGCCACATCTGGAGGCCGGTGTTGTTCGTAATGTTGCCCGAGGGCTGTGCGGGCACGCGATCGTTCACGAGATGCACGTACGGCGGCATGTCGAGGGATGCACTGATGCCATGGTACCGCTCGAATCCATGGTCCAGCGGCCCGCCCGAGAACGGCCGGGAATAGTCCACGTCCACCTGGTTCGTCGATCGCCGCGCCCAGTCCAGCCCGAGGTGCCATTTCCCGACCATGGCGGTTGCGTACCCGGCGTCCTTGAATAGCCGGGCCAACGTCATGCGCCCGGGCTCGATCAACGCCGGGTCGTACCCGTTCAGCACGTTCGCCTTGAGGCGTCCGCGCCATGCGTACCGGCCGGTCATCAGCGCGTACCGGCTTGGCGTGCAAACGCCCGACGCCGAGTGCGCGTCCGTGAAGACGCGTCCTTCTTTTGCGAGCTTGTCGAGCGCGGGCGTGCGCCACTTGCTGGACGGGTTCAACGCGCTGATGTCCCCCATCCCCATGTCGTCGGCGAGCACGAGCAGGACGTTGGGACGAGGAGCCTCGGCCAGCGCGGGCAAGGCGAGCGCGGCCAGAAGCCCAATCATCCGGCTGAGCAGCGTGCCCGCGCGAATGCACCGTGCTGCAAGGACCAGAAGGGAACCGGTAGCCATGGGCATGGCCGCTAGTCGGCGACGGCCTCGGCGAGGCGTGCCTTGTAGGCGTTTCGTGCGTGGTCGTAGGCGGCGACGCCTTGCCCGTGTTCCTCGCCCTTGAGAAAGCGTTCCTTGTTCTTCCAGCACCGGTCCACGGCGTCGAGGCACCACTGGATGGAACGGCGTGATGCGCGCACGGGCTTGTTGCCGATGGTCACCCAGACCGGGTTGGTGTGGGAGCTGGGGAGGATGCGGACGGCCAGCCAGCTGCTGACCTCCACCTCCGCCTCGAACGTCATGTCCCGGGGGGAGCCGTCGGCGACGATCATGCGGCGGGCGACGGGCAGGCCGTTGACGAGCAGCTCGACGGGGACCTCGCGGGTTGGGCCTTGCCGGGCGCGTTCGAGATGCCAGTACGGCTTTTCCCAATAGGGCTTGGAGGAGATGGAGGGGTTGGGTTGGTCGTCGAGGCGGGCGGCGACGCGGACGCGGGCCTTGACCATGGCGGGGGCGTTGAGGGCCAGCTCGCTGTTGCCCTCGCCCATCACCGCCGACCTGCCGCCCGACTCGACCGTGAAGTCCATGAGGTGCGAGAAGCCGTCCGAGGCGTAGTTGCGTCCGGCGCGGATGCCCTCGCACCAGTCCTCGTAGGACCACTTGGCTGGAAGCTTCACGTAGCTTCGTCCAAGGCCGACGCGCTCGCCGTAGATGCAGGGGAAGTCGGTCTCGCCGCTGATGCGGGTCCGGTACCCGGCATTGAGGGTGTGGTACCAGACGTTGAGCTCCCAGACCGAGGGCGTGTCCACCATCGACAGGAAGTCCACGGCGGGCACGGGCTGGCCATCGGGGCCGGGGACCATGTGGGTGACATCGACGATGTACTCGTTGGCTCCGATGCCGTTGAAGGGCGCGGGCTCGAGGTTGGGAAGTTCCTTCGTCTTCACCTCGAGTCCCCAGCCGGAGTGCGCCGGGCCGACCAACGCGCCCTGCCGCTTCGCCCAACGAAGCGTGTTGAGCCCGAGCTTGGGCCAGTGGTGCATCGACGTGCCGCCCGGATACATCTGTTCCCGCAGCCGCAACAGGCACAGGTGGCCGGAGTCATGCGACCCGAACCCGCTGACCTCGACGTCGTAGCGCAGCAGGTAGGGGAAGCGGGAGACGGGGTCATCGACGCCCTTGAAGAACTGCTTCTGGTAGTCGAAGCACGGCCCCCACGTGAGGTTGGCGCCCACCTTCAGGTCCTCTCCCAGCACGTGCCGCATCATGTCGTCGGCGTGCACCCCCTCCGTGGGCTTGTTGTAATGGGCGCAGCCGGCCGCATGGATGTGATGGTCGCCGGACACCCAGCCCATCAGGGAGGGGTCGATCCAGCGCCGGACCTTGAAGCTCCATTCCTGCTCGCCGGGGCGCACCACGAGCTGGCGCTTCTCCGGCACGGACTCCGGCCCGCGCCGGAACTCCACGTCGTACCGGCCCTCCGGCAGGCGCAGTTCCTCGCCGTCGGCCCGGTACACCTGCGGATGGAAGAAGAAGTCCGGCGCGATGCGCTTGGCCTGGAGCGGGTAGGCATGGCCCTGCGAGTCCGTCACGAGGAACGCGGCCGTCGTGGGCCGGTCGTTCTCGTCCATGACCCGCAGCCGCACGCGGTGGGCGGCCTCGGACTGGAACAGGATGCTGGTCTCGCCCCGGAAGCCGAGGTCCTGCGTTCCCTGCCCGACGTCTGCCGCGACCTTGGCCTCGCGCGGGCCGCGGTCGCGCGAATAGAGCTGGACCACGCGGTATTCGAGCGGCAGCCCGCCCAGCTCGGGCCGCAAGGGTTGGGCGTTGAATGATTCCAGCCCGAGCCAAAGGTCGGGGACGCTCGCCGCGACCGAGTTCGCCACCTGCGCGGCCTGCGGGCTTTTCAACCGCAACGACGCCGTGGTGCCCGCCTCGTTGTGGACCTTCACGAGGAACGCCCGCCAGCCGTTCTCGACCAGGCGCGGCGGGGCGTCGCCCGGCTGGACCTTCACCCGCATCTCCGGGTTCACGTGCACGCCCAGCAACGTCCTGCGGTCCAGCACGGCCTGCACCATGGCCGCCGCAAGCGTCGGGTTCGCCTCCGCCAGCGCCGCGTCGAACGTCCGGCGTTCGCCCGGCGACAACGGCGCGCCCACCACCTCCAGGGCGTCCGCGACCCGCAGGACCTGCGCGCGGAACGGTTGCCACTCGGGGACGGGGACGACGGGAAGCCCTGCAGGGCAAGGGAGCGACGTCGCCACGGCGACAGCAAGGATTGCGCGCGCGTTTTTCATGGGGAGGCGCGCCAACCATGGCCGGACGCCGGGGGTTGGCGAGAGGAAAGACGGGCGGGGCGGGCAGGCGAGGAGCGAGGAGCGAGGAGCGAGGAGCGAGGAGCGAGGAGCGAGG
>CAIYFP010000083.1 GCA_903925515.1 uncultured Verrucomicrobiota bacterium | reverse complement strand
TCCGTCTCCGTTCTGATCCATTATTTTCATCGGCCGCCCTCTTTGTGCGGTTGCGTGATGGCGGTCTTGGGGTCTCCATCTCTCCCATCATGAGAACGCGCACGCACCACTCCCTGCTCGCTGCCGGCCTCCTCGCCTTCCCGGTGGCAATCCTCGCGCAAGACCAGACGCTCCTTACCGAGACGTTCGCCTACGCGGCCGGCAATCTCACCGCCGTCAGCAACGGCGGCTGGATCGCCCACAGCGGCGCCGGCTCGAACCCGGTCCAGGTCAACGCCAGCGCGGCCGCCGTCCTCCGGGGTGGCAGTGCCGAGGACGTGAACTGGACGCTGTCCCCCACGCCCCTCACCACGGGGTCGCTCCTGGCGTCGTTCACGTTGGATCTCAGCTCAGGGACGCTCGCCTCCTCCGGAGTGAGCACGTACTTCCTCCACTTCAAGGATGGCACCACCGGCTTCCGCGCCCGTGTCTTCCTTGGATCCGCCGACGTCGCCGACACCGACCTGTTCCGCCTTGGGATTGAGAACGACGGCGGTGACGGTGCGACGACCATCTCCTACTCGGCCAACCTCGACCGCACCGCGCCGCACCAGGTGGCCGTGGCGTACGACCTTGCGGCCGGGACATCCAAGCTTTGGATCAACGCACCCCTGACGGGACCCGCCACGGTCGAGGACGCGTTAGCGGCCGCGCCCTTGGGCATGGTGGGCGTGGCCCTTCGCCAAGGCGGATCCGCCGCCACCACGGGCAATTATTCCGGCCTGCAGGTGGACAACCTCACGGTCACGTACTCGCCCGCCGTGGTGCCCGAGCCCACCACCTGGGCGCTGGGCATCGCCGGGCTGGGCGTCATGGGATGGTCCGTCCGCCGTCGCATGGCCTCGCGCTAGGCGGCCTTCTTGACCGCCCCATCCCGCCATCGCGCATGGATGGGTCGAGGCCCGTCCGCGCCGGGACCCGCGCCGGCATCATTCCTTGCCCCCGGGACGTTGCGTGGAAGCGTCCCAACAACGTGGTTTCTGCCATGAAAAACCAACGAACGTTGTCGTGTCGTGTCCAGCCACGCACGGGACTTGCGCGCCTCGATTCCGCCGGCGGCTTGGCCTTCACCCTCATTGAGTTGCTCGTCGTGATCGCCATCATCGCGATCCTCGCCGGGATGCTGCTCCCCGCGCTGTCCAGGGCCAAGGCCAGGGCCCAGTCCATCCAATGCCTCGGCAACCTCCGCCAATGGGGCGTCGCACTCCTTGTCTATGCGTCGGACAATAACGACGGCATCCCCCGCGATGGCACGGACGAGGGCGGGCAGTATGGCGCGTTCACGGGCCGTACCGCCGGGCCCGGCAGCCCGAACGATCCCTTCGCATGGTTCAACCTGCTGCCCAAGGGCGCCGGCGAGCGCCCCCTTTCCAACTACTGGGCCGAGGCGCAGGGCAAGGTCGCCAAGGACTTCCTCCCGTTCCCGGGTGGCAAAGGACGCTTCTGGCACTGCAACAGCGCCCGCATCAAGGACTCCGAGATC
>CAIYFP010000082.1 GCA_903925515.1 uncultured Verrucomicrobiota bacterium | reverse complement strand
GGACTCGGAGACGAGCTTCTTGTCGAACAGTTCCTGGTTGCGCTGGAACTCGGCGGCGGCCTTGCGCTCGTTGGCCTGGGCCGTGACCAACGCCGCCTCGGCCGATCGCAAGCTCGCCTGGGAGGATCTCAGGCCGGCCTCATAAAGATCCCTGCGGATGCGCACGAGGAGGTCGCCCTTGCGGACCTTTTGTCCCTCCTTGACGGGGAGGTCGATGATTTCGCCCGCCACCTCCGGCGTGATTTTCACGAGGGTCACGGGCTGGACCTTGCCCGTCGCCATGACGGTCTCGGTGAGGTTGCGGCGCTGGACCTTGTCGGACTGGACCTGGATTTCCTTGGGCCGGTTGCAGGCGATGCTGGAAAGGGCCATGCCCATGCCAAGAAGGGCATGGGAGGCAAACCGGGGGAGTGTACGGAGGGGACGGCCTTGGCTCGCGCGCATGTCGTTGAGGGGAGGACACGGCAAACCCGGGAATGTTTCAACCGGCCGTGGCGGGCCGGGCGCCGGGGTTCAGAGGCCGGGTCCCTCGGCGCGGTCGGCGTCGAGCTGGTAGATGCCGAGGAGGTAGCCGTTCTCGGAGAACTCCCCGACCTTGAGCTTGCCGACGAGGGTGACGGCTTGGTCCATGACGGCGCGGGTGCCCTCGCCGGTCATCTTGACGGTGAGGAACTCGTTGATCTTGGGGACGGCGCCGAAGCAGCACATGGACTGGTCGCGCATGAGGAGGAGTTCCTGGACCTTCCCGTCCTTGACCTTGAGCGGGAGCATGAAGCCCTTCACGGCGACGGTTTTGCCGTCGAGGGCGCGGACGTTGGCGGGGATCTGGTTGGTGTCGGGAGCGGGCGGCGGCGTGGTGCCGGTGTACTCGGGGACCACGTAGTTGAAGCCCGCGAGCTTGTCGAAGCCGAGGTCGAGCGGGCCCCCGGGCTTGGCGGGGCCGTTGGTGGACGGGACTGGAGCAAGGGACGCCGGGGGAAGGGTGGCGGCGCCGGCCTTGACGATGGGCTGGCCCTTGGGCCCGGCGGGCTTGATGGGCTGGCCGCGAACCCCGGCGTTCTTGCCGTCCTGCGCGAACATCCATGAGCCGACGATCGCCGAGGCGACGAAGGCAAGGGCGGCGCGGATCCATTCGGGCTTGGGGAACGGCTTCATGGCGAGGGGAGGAGGGGGTGATGGGACGGCCTTGCCTACTTGGCCGGGGACGGCTTGCCGTGCTGGAAGGTCACGTTGCCGAAGGCGACGCCGCGGATGGTGACGTCGTGGAAGGTGCCCGTGAACGGGGTGCCGGACTTGAGCCAGTCGGCGGCGCCCTCGAACTGGGAGGTGTCGCCGGCCTTCTCGCCGGAAGCGGCGTTGGCCACGGCGGCGAGGTTGAGCTCCTGGGTCGCGGGGCCGACGAGGGCGGACATGCGGAGGGTGGGAGCGGCGATGCGGACGTAGTCCTCGGCATGGGCGTCGAGGATCCATGCGGTGACCTTGCCCTTGGGCGCGTCCACGAGGACCTCGATGTTGAACTGGTGGCGGCCGACCTCGACGAGCTGGCCGCCGTTCTTGGGTTGATGGCCGTGGCTTTCGGCGGAATGGGCGTGGTCGTCGTGCTTGCTGCACGCCGGCCCCATGAGGGCCATGGCGGCGAGGATGCCCAAGGCACCCGCCTCGGCCATGACCCATGACTTGACTGCGGACATCGCGCTCATGGCTTGAACCTATCCCCGGCGCGCCGTGTCTGGAAAGGAACACTTTGGGGCGTGAAACGGCGGGCGTCCCGGGGTAGGACACGGGCATGCCGATCTACGAGTTCCATTGCGAGTCCTGCAAGCGCGACAGCGAGGTCCTTGTCCGGTCGTCCGACTGGAAGGGCACGCCCTGCCCGCACTGCGGCTCGACGAGCATGTCCAAGAAGTTCTCCACGTTCGCCGCCTCCGTGCAGGGCGGCCCGGGCGAGGCCGCGACGTGCAGCGGGACGCCGTCGTCGTGCGGGTTGTGCGGCACGGGCAAGGCGCATTCCCACTGAGGAGCCGGCCGGAAGCATGGGCAACGCGATGCCAGGCGCCGATTGCATCCGCGCGTTTGACTTCCTCGTGCTGGGGACGGGGATGGCAGGCCTCAGCTTCGCGTTGCGGGCGGCCCGGCTCGGGACGGTGGCGATCGTCACCAAGAAGAACCGCGCCGACTCCAACACGAACTGGGCCCAAGGCGGCATCGCGTCGGTGTGGGCGGCGGACGACAGCGTCGAGTTGCACGTCCGGGACACGCTGGACGCGGGCGCGGGCCTGTGCTGCGAGGAGGTGGTGCGGTCGATCTTGTCGGAGGGGCCCGCTCGCATCCGGGAGCTGATCGAGCTGGGCACGCGGTTTGACGCCCATGCGGACCCCGCGAACCCGGGGGCGATGGCGTTGGACCTGACGCGCGAGGGCGGGCATTCGCGGCGCCGGGTGTTGCATGCGAAGGACGCCACGGGGGCGGAGATCGAGCGGGCATTGCTGAAGGCGATCGCGGCGGAGCCGCGGATCCATGTGTTCGAGAACCACGTGGCGGTGGACCTCGTGACGAGGCGCAAGCTGGGGTTGCCGGGCGCGGACCGGTGCCTTGGCGCGTATGTGCTGGACCGGGCGACGCAGGCGGTCTGCGCGTTCTCGGCGGGCGCCGTGGTGCTTGCGACGGGCGGGTGCGGGAAGGTCTATCTTTACACGACGAACCCGGACATCGCGACGGGCGACGGCGTGGCGATGGCGTACCGCGCGGGCGCGGGCGTGGCGAACATGGAGTTCATCCAGTTCCACCCGACCTGCCTGTTCCATCCGAGGGCGAAGTCCTTCCTGATCTCGGAGGCGGTCCGCGGCGAGGGGGCGATGCTGCGGGGCGCGGACGGCGCGCGGTTCATGGAGCGGTATGACCCTCGCGCGGAGCTGGCGCCGCGGGACATCGTGGCGAGGGCGATCGACTCGGAGATGAAGCGCACGGGCGCGGACTGCGTGTTCCTTGACATCACGCACAAGCCGGCGCGGTTCATCATGGACCATTTCCCCAACATCTACGCCCGGTGCCTCGGGCACGGGATCGACATGACGAAGGAGCCCGTGCCGGTGGTCCCGGCCGCTCACTACCAATGCGGCGGCGTCATCGTGGACCGGGAGGGCCGGACGGAAATCGACGGCCTCCTTGCGATCGGCGAGGTCGCCTGCACGGGGTTGCACGGCGCGAACCGGCTCGCCAGCAACTCGCTCCTGGAAGCCTTGGTGTGCGCCCACCGGGCCGCCGACCACCTCGCCGCCAACCCGCCCCCGCCCGTCGAGACGTCCATCCCCCCATGGCGGACCGGCCATGCCACCGACCCGGACGAGCTCGTCGTGGTCAGCCACAACTGGGACGAGATCCGCCGCACGATGTGGGACTACGTGGGCATCGTGCGCACGGACAAGCGGCTGCGGCGGGCCGAGAAGCGGCTGGGCAACCTCCAGGAGGAGATCCGGGAGTACTACTGGAACTTCCGCATCACGTCGGACCTCGTCGAGCTGCGCAACATCGCCACCGTCGCCGAGCTGATCGTGGGCTGCGCGCTCCAGCGCCCCGAGAGCCGCGGGCTCCACTACAACCTCGACCACCCGGCGGCGGACGAGCGCTGGGCGCAGCGCGACTCCGTCCTGCGCCGCGCCCCAAGGTCCTAGTGTCGTGTCTCGCACGGGGCGGGTGTTTCGGCGCGCCTCGCCTCGCGTCCCGGGTCGGGGCGCGCTCCTCGCGGACCACGGCGTGAACTGGCGGCTCGCGTTTCGCAAACTTCCCGGCATCCTCGCGGAGCCATGTCATTCTCGTTCCGGTTCCTCGGGACCGGCACCTCGCAGGGGGTCCCCATCATCGGCAAGTCCTACCCCGCCGCGTTCCTTGCCAACCCAAGGAACCACCGGCTCCGCTCGTCCATCTACGTCGAGACCGACCAGACGCGCCTTGTCGTGGACACGACGCCGGACTTCCGGATGCAGATGCTGCGGGAAGGCCTCGGGTACCTCGATGCCGTCGTCATCACCCATGCCCATGCCGACCACATCATGGGCATGGACGACTGCCGGAGGGTCTGCGACCTGCGGGGCGGCTCGCTCCCGGTGCATGCGTCCGAGACGACGTTGCGGGACCTCCGCCGGGTGTACGAGTACGCCTTTGACGGCCGCCCCATCCCTGCCTCGTACTTTCATCCGCTTCCGCGGGTGATCCGCGGGCCGTTCGTCGTGGGCGACATCTCCATCCGGCCGTTCCCGCTGCCGCACGGGAGCATCGAGACCCTCGGGCTCGTCTTCGAGCACGGGGGCCGTCGCATGGCGTACTACAGCGACTGCAAGGAGGTCACCCCGGCGGCGCTGGAGGCGGCCCGGGGCTGCGAGGTCGCCGTGCTGGACGCCCTTCGCCGGACGCCGCACCCGACCCACATGTGCCTTGACGAGGCATTGACCACGGCGAGGCGGATCCGGGCAGGACGCACGTTCTTCACCCACCTGACCCACGAGTACGACCACGACCGGGACCAAGCCGAGATGCCGGAGGGCGTGCAGCTCGCGTACGACGGCCTGCGGGTTGAGATCGAATGAGCGCCCCGGAACGGAACGTGGACGCCACGCCCTCCTTCCTTTACCGGGCCTGTGCCATCGTCGTCCGCGCGATGGCCGTCGCATGGTTCCGGTTCCGTGCCGTCGGGGTCCATCACGTCCCGCGACGCGGCTCCGTCATCCTTGCCTCAAACCATGTGAGCTTCGCGGACCCGCCCTTGGTGGGATGCGCGCTTCCAAGGAAGATCCATTTCCTCGCGCGAAAGTCGTTGTTCGACCAGAGGGGGCTCGGGTGGCTGATCCGCAGGCTCAACGCGGTGCCCGTGGACCGCGAGGGCGGCGGAGGCGCGGGGCTCAAGGCCATCCTGGACCGGTTGTCGGCCGGGGAAGGCATCCTCTTGTTTCCAGAGGGGACTCGCTCGCCCGACGGCCAGCTGAGGGCCGCGCGCGCCGGGATCGGCCTCGCGGTGATCAAGTCGGATGCACCCGTCATCCCGGTGCGCGTGGTGGGAGCCTTCGAGGCATGGGGGCGGCACCATGTCCTGCCGCGTCCGCGGCGCGTGACCGTCCTCTACGGGGAGCCCATGCGGTTCACGGACCTTCGCGAGGAGGCCCGGACCTGCGGGAAGGAGAGGCTCAAGGCGATCTACCAGGAGGTGGCCGACAGGTTGATGGAGGCCATCGGGAGGCTCGAGGATCCGCCCCGATGACGCCCTACCTGCTCGTGCCCCTGCTGGCGGCGCTGGCGTTTGCCATGGGGTCTCTCGTGTACAAGCGCGCGTTCATGGAGGGCGCCGGCGTGGCGCACGCCGTGGTCCTGAACAACGTGGTGCTTGCCGTGGCGTTCCTGCCGTTGTTCATGCTGGAGGCAAGGCCCGTGCCATGGCACCTCGCCCATCTCCCCGCCATCACCGCCACGGCGTTCGTCGCGGGCCACCTGCTCAATGTCCTGTCGCTGCGACTGGGCGACGTGTCGGTGGCGACCCCTCTGCTTGGGTCCAAGGTGGTCATGGTGGCGCTTCTCGGCCGGCTCGCCTTCGACTGGCCCGTCACGCCGCCCCAGTTCATGGCCGCCGGGCTCGCCACCACAGGGGTCCTTGTCATGGGCGCCGCCGACTGGCGGGGCGGACGACGCACCGGGACGACGATCCTGCTGGCGCTGGGCTGCGCGGGTTGCTTCGCCCTGACGGACGTCTTGATCCAGCTGTGGGCCGCGCCATTCGGCACGTTCAACTTCCTGCCCCTGCTCTTCCTTGCGCTGGCGGCGGAGTCCCTCGTGCTGCTCCCGTTCCTTGGACGCTCCGCCCTGGGCGCGCCCCGGCCCGCGTGGCGGTGGATCGGCCTTGCCACCTTCTTCTCCGCCGTGCAGGCGATCCTTGTCACGTGGTCCATCGGGCATTGGCGCGACGCCGCCGGGGTCAACGTGGTCTATGGGACGCGCGGGCTCTGGAGCCTTGCGCTGGTCTGGTGGGCCGGACGCTGGTTCGGCAACACCGAGCGGGCCGACGTGGGACGCAAGACGTTCCTCCTTCGCCTCGCGGGCGGGGTCCTCGTGCTTGCTGCCGTGGCCGTCACCATGAAGGGCGCCCGACACTAGCGCCGTGTCCCACCCATGGCCGGCCCTTCGCCGCGAGGGTTTTCGTGTCCAACAAGGCGCAGGCCACGACGTGGGATGCGAAGGCGGCCGTGGTCGTTCGGGAGCGTCCCTCACTCCCGGCTCAACACCCGGTAAAACCGCGTGGCCGGCGCGACGGGCGGCAGCGTCGGGTCCTCCTCCTGCCATTCGCAGGTCCCGTCGCCCGGATACGTCAGGCGGCCCCATGCCCGGCGCCATTCCACGAGGTCCACGCTGAACTCCACCTCGTGCGTCCGCCCCGGCGCGGGCGGGAAACGGAACGTCATGCCGGCGGGCGTCCAGCGCATTCCCGAGATCACCAGCGCGCTCGCCCTTCGCGTGGGGTCCGTCCCCGCCAGCCATTCCCCGCGGTTCGACACGCCGTCGCCGTCCCCGTCCGCCCCCGGCTCCGCCCCGGCTTGCCCGAAATAAAAGCGTTCCCAGTCGTCGGGCAGCCCGTTGCCCCCCGCATCCTCGCCCGTGACCGCCACCCCCGAGACCTCGATGCGCGGCGCCTCGCCAAGGAGGTTCTCGCGCAGGCTCCAGTAGGGATACGCCCCCGCGCCCCCGAAGCCCGTCTGCGCCGCCGGATGCAACGACGTCAGGAAGAACCGCAGCCGGCCCTCGGCCAGACCCGACTGCACGTAGCCCGCCACCATGGGGTCCGTCAGGTCCATGTCGAAGGTGAACCACGTCCCCGGCGGCACCAACGCCCCGGGCTCCACCCCCTCCGCCTTGCCCACGGCCCATGGCGTCACCTCGAACGTCCCGTTCGTATAGACGAGGTTGGCCTGCCCGACGTGGTTCGCGACGTCCACCAGCGCGCCATCGCGCCCGAAGACGGCCGCGTACGCGTTGCGCGTCTGGATCGCGATGTTGGACGAGACGAACGAGCCCACGAACCCGAACGGCGACGTCTCCCGGAACGACTCCGCCGTGAACCCGTTGCGAAACGCCGCGCCCATGATCTCTGCCGGGCGCCCAAGGTCCGCGTCCTTCACGTAGCCCGGGGCGTTGGTCGCGTAGGTCCACGCCGTGTCGTGCGTCGGGTCGTGCTCGAACGAGAACTCCGACACCACCAGCACCGAGATGCGCGCCCGACGCAGCAGGTATCGCGACGGCTTCAGCCCCGTCGGGACCGCCGAGCCCGCCGTGTCCCATCCCAGCAACACCTGCGCGTCCCGCGTGTCGAACCGGGAATCAAACGACCCGAACGTGTAGGCGATGCCCCGCGTGCCCCCGTCGGGCACGAACGGGTACATCAGCCGGTCCAGCGTGGGCTGCGGCGGCAGGAACAGGAACTCGCCCGCCCATCCCCGCACCGCCGCCATCCACGCCAGCCCAAGGGCCATCGCCCATGGCCCCAGCCACCCCCGGCTACCCGCTCGCGCTCCCCTCATGCCTCGACCCTGCCGTCGTTCGCCTCCCGCGCCAACCCGCGATGCACCACGTGACCGCCCCCAGCCCCGCCATGGCCCACGTGGAGGGCTCCGGCAAGTGCACCACCTTCACCGACGCCACGAACTCCGCCGACGCCGTCGTCAGGCCCTCGAACTTCACGAGGCCCCATTCCCCGCAGGTGTTGCAGTCGCGCTGCCAGTACCGGGCGTCCCGGTAGCCCTCCGCCACGGGCCCGCCCGCGGCGTACAACCCGGCCACATGACCTTGCGCCAGCTTGCCAAAGTCCACCGCGAACACGAGCTGCGGCGGTGCCTTCGCCCAGAAGTCCTCGCCCAACGGGATGGTCACCTCGCCCCCGCCGCTCCTCACGTCCACGAAGTCCTGCCAGAGCACCGTCCCCGGCGAGGGCTTGCCACCCACCCGGGGCCCGTCTTGGTCGTAGAGCCTCAGGATCATGCCGTTCGGTTGATCGAAGTTGGCATGGTACGCGAACGTGAACGCATACGGTTGCACGAGCCTCGGGTCCCACTGGATGTCGTCGCCGTGTTCCCCCGTCGCCAGGTAGGGGACGGCCGGGCCGACGCCCGGGGTGATGGGGCCTTGCTCGTAGGCGAGGGTCCCTGCGCGCGCGGCGATCGCGGTGACAACGCACCCGATGACCGCCGAGGTTCTTGTTTTCATGTCTTGTTCTCCATGGGCCATGTCCCGCGCCGGGTCCTGCGCGAGCATGATACCCAATAACAGGTAATTGAATCCCCAATCCCAGCCCGTCAAGGCGCGCCTCGTCCCCGCCCCTGAAACGTCCCGCCCCCACGGCTGGCCCGTCCCCTTCCCGCCCCGGCCCGGGTTCCTTCCAGCCTTGGTCGCGGAACCCGATCGCCCGCCCTCGCCGCCATCCCCCCCAAATCCTCGCCCAAGAAGGACGGACGCTTTCGATCCACAAGCCGGCGAGTGCCGCCAGGCTGGGTGCCAACACGCCCTCGTGGCAGATGGGCATGAACCCCAGCATGGGCGCCCCTGAGACTGCGTTCTTGGCTCCATGGCGGCATGGCGTAAGGAGTTTCCTGAATCCCCACGCAGGAAGTTTTTCGGCTCACGGCTCCGGCCATGGGCGCGGATGGAGTGGCCAACGGATGGATCCCAAGGACCCCATCCGTTCACCCTCTCCAAAAAGCCCGGGCATCCCCATGCAGGGGACTGACGCCTTGGCCCCCCTGAAGCACGGACCGCATGGGATCCCTTGCGCGAAACCGAAGGTTTCGCAGCAGGTAGC
>CAIYFP010000081.1 GCA_903925515.1 uncultured Verrucomicrobiota bacterium | reverse complement strand
GAGGGGCACCGGGAACTGGGTGATCAGCGCGCCATCGACGCGGACGGAGATGCCGACGACGTCGGTGATGCCGCCCGGATGGTCGCCGGACTGCCAGGTGTCGAAGCCAATGCCGAGGCCGGTGCGGGAGCCTTCCTCGGGGAGGGAGCCCTCGCTGCCGGCGCCGGAGAAGTTGGCGTAGGTGGGATCGACGCCGTTGTCGGCGTTGGTCAGGAGCTCGTCGCTGGCGCGGACGTAGTTGACGGAGAAGCCGTCGGCGGGGTTGGAGGTGCCGCCGCCGATGCGGAGGTCGCACTCGAACTTGAACGCCTTGACGACGAGGCCGGCCTCAAGGTCCTTGAAAACGAGGCACCATTGCTGGCCGCCGCGGGCGTCGTTGCCGGAGAGGTAGCCGTCGTTGGCCGCGCCGGAGGCGCCGCCGGAGGCGCGCCACTCGGACGCGCCGTTGCCGAGTTCCCGGAAGAGGCCGGTGGCTGCGGGGTCGGTGTTGAAGTTGATGGTGGTGACACCGGCATGGGTAGCGCCCGCACCCGCGAGGGTGAGGGCGACCATGCGCCACCACTGACGTGACGTGATTCTTCGCATAGGTACTCTTTCCCCGGCTGCGGAAGCTGCGCTCGGCACGCTGCGGACACACCCATGTCCGCAGGTGCGGGAGTGACCCGCAACAACGTGCAAGCGCCGCTTCTACAGCCGGCTTGTGGAGTGTCGGAAGCGTGCCGACGCCTTACGGGCGGGTCAATCGTTATTCCGCAAGGCGCGAAGCGTTTCGTCCCAAGGCCGGGTCGGGCCCGTTCCGGGGGCTTTCCCGGTTCGCCTCCGTGGTCCTTCCGGGGCTTCCCGGCGGCGGAAATGCATTCATCCGGCGGTGGCCAGCCCCCCGTTCCATGGCCGGGCCGCCCTCTTTTGGCCATGGGACGGGGCTTTTCCCATGGCAGGCATTCCCTGCCTCCATGGCGGGAGCGACTTGGCCTTGCCCGTGAAACACGCCCCGGGGGCGGTGGATTCGGATACCCACCGTCGGGGGCGCGGATGCAGGATGGGGGCGGTGAAGCTTCTTTCCTGGAACGTGAACGGGTTGCGGGCGGTGCTGCGCAAGAACTTCATGGCCTTCCTTGAGGCGGAGGCCCCGGATGTCCTGTGCGTCCAGGAAACCAAGGCCGCGCCCGGGGACGTGGACGTCCTGTGGCCATCCGGCTACCGGGCGTATTGGAACTCGGCCGAGAAGAAGGGGTACTCCGGCACGTGCATCCTCTCGCGCCACAAGCCCTTGCGGGTCATGACGGGCATGGGGGTGGAGGAGCACGACCGCGAGGGCCGGTTGCTCACGGCCGAGTTCGAGGATCACTTCCTCGTGAACGTCTATGTGCCCAATGCCCAACGGGAGCTGACCCGGTTGGCGTATCGGCAGCGATGGGATGCCGACTTCGCCCGCTACCTTGCCGGGTTGCAGGCTTCCAAGCCGGTGGTTTTGTGCGGGGACATGAACGTGGCGCACCGGGAGATCGACCTGACGCATCCCAAGGCCAACGTGAGGAACCATGGCTTCACCCCGGAGGAACGGGCGGGATTCGAGGGGTTGTTGGGCGTGGGCATGGTGGACACGTTCCGGGAGTTCGAGCAGGGCGGGGGTCATTACACATGGTGGAGCCCCATGAACCGGGCGCGGGAGCGAAACGTGGGCTGGAGGATTGACTATTTCCTGGTGTCGATGGGGCTGCGGGTGCGGCTGCGGAAGGCATTTATATTGGGTGAAGTCACGGGATCGGATCATTGCCCTGTTGGGATCGAGCTGGGATGAGCCAGTGCCGTTCTTGGGATCCAGCAAGAGAATACAAGGAGAGAGGGGGAGTCGTGTTGGGGATGGGGAGGGGCGAAAGCAGGGTCGATCGGGCGGCATCTTGTCTCTTGCATGCGTCATCATGGCGCATGGCTGGCTCTGTTTTGGCCCTGACGAACCGAAGAGATGGGATGGGGGAGCGGACCGTTGGAAACGGGACGTGGGGGGGATGGGGACCAAGGGGAAGGGTTTGGAGGGGTGGAACTGCGACGGGAACGGGTCAAAACCGGGCTAATTTTGTCCGGTTTCAGGAATTGTGCCACATTCAAGTGGGCCGCGTTGAAATGTTGCGTGGGTTTTGTAACCGGCTTGTCCAGATCCTGGCAAACGGACTGCTTTTGTCTGGTTCATGCCAGCGAAGATTCATTCCCGACTGTCACCGGGGCCAACGCCCCGGGTATCGAAGCCCTTTAGGTTCCGACCGGTCCCTAGGCCTCCCGCGAAGCGAGGGGAGGTGGAGGAGTTTCCCGGGGACCTTGGGGGGGCGAACCGGCGCAAGGCCGAGGTGAAGGGCAGGCCTCCGGCCGTCCCGTCCGTCGAGGTTCCGCGGGAAGGGGTGGATGCACCGCCGCCGCCGCCGTCGTCGGCGGGGGCGGGTCTTTCCGGGGACTTCGCGTTGCGGATGTACCTGCGGGAGATTGGGGAGGTGCCGTTGCTGACGCCGGAGCAGGAGGTGGAGTTGGCGGCGCGGATTCACAAGGGGGATGCGGGGGCGCGGGAGCACATGATCCGGGCGAACCTGCGGTTGGTGGTGAAGATCGCGCACGACTACGAGGGGATGGGCTTGCCGCTGCTGGACATGATCAACGAGGGCAACGTGGGGTTGATGCGGGCGGTGCAGCGTTTCGACCCGGCGAAGGGGGCGAAGTTGTCCACGTATGCGGCATGGTGGATCAAGCAGGCGATCAAGCGGGGGATTGCGAACCAAGGCCGGACGATCCGGGTGCCGGTGCACTTGGTGGACCGGATCGCGAAGATCCGGCGGACGGCGATGCAGTTGCACGAGGAACTGGGGCGGGAGCCCACGGACGCGGAGGTGGCGGAGGTCCTTGGGATGAAGCGCAAGCGGGTGACGGAGTTGCTGGAGGCGGCGCAGCGTCCGGCGTCGTTGGATGCGCCGATCGGGGAGGACGACGACACGAGCTTCGCGGAGCGGGTCCGGGACGAGGCGATGGCGACGGCGGACTCGGCGATGCAGCAGGACCAATCGCACGCGATGGTGCGGGAGTTCGTGGACCGGCTGGACGAGCGTGAGCAGACGATCCTGCGGTATCGGTTCGGGCTGGATGGCGGGTCGGAGAAGACGTTGGAGGAGGTGGGGCAGCACTTCGGGGTGACCCGGGAGCGCATCCGCCAGATCCAGAACGGCGCGATGGCGAAGCTGAGGCGCTGGATTGAGAAGCGCGAGGCGTTGCTGGACCCGGACATGCCGTCGGTGGTGACGGCGGCGTGAGGGGCCGGCCTCGCGGTCTTTGAGGTTGCGAATGCCCTGCGAGGGTTGGCGAGGATTGGGGCATGGCGAGCGAGACGGTCCAGGATCGCGGGCACGAGCCGGTGGTGCAGTTCTCGGTGTTCGTGCCGAACCGGATGGGGAGGATGCATGGCGTGGTGAGGCGCCTTGCATCCCAACATGTCCACATCATGGCGTTGTCGGTGCTCGACACGACGGACTCGACGATCTTCCGGGTGGTGGTGGACGACCCGGACGGCGCGCGGCGCATCCTGGACGAGCACGGGGTGCCGTACACGGAGAACGCGGTGTTGTGCGTGGAGATGGGTTCGGAGGAGCAGCTTCAGGACGTGCTGGCGGCGATCCTCGAGGCGGAGCTGAACCTTCATTACACGTATCCGTTCCTGACGCGGCCGGGCGGCAGGTCGGCGTTGGTGATGAGCATCGAGCACCGGGAGGTGGCGGAGGACGCGTTGGCGCGGAGGCAGTTCCGGGTGCTGCATCAAGGGGACATCTCGCGTTGAGCGCCGGGACACAGGGCGGGGAAGCGGCGGGCGAGGGCGTGCCCGTGCATCGGAGGCGCCCGCGGTACCCGGGCAGGAACCCGCGTCGGTTCGAGCACAAGTACAAGGAGCATCGGGCTGCGGAGTTCCCGGAGGAGGCGCGGCACATTGAGTCGCGAGGCAAGACGGTGGCGGGGACGCATCGGCCGATCATGGTGCGGGAGGTTCTTGGCGTCCTTGGGCCACGGCCCGGGGAGACGGGCGTGGACGCGACGTTGGGTCACGGGGGTCATGCGTTGGAAATGCTGGCGGCGTTGACGGCCGGGGGCGCGCCGGGGCGGTTGCTGGGGTTGGACGTGGACCCGGTGGAACGGCCGCGGGCGGAGGCGCGCATCCGTGCGGCGGGCTACACGGAGGGGCAGTTTGTTTCGGTTGCGTCGAATCACGCGGGGCTGTCCGGGGCGATGGAGCGCCTTGGGTGGGAGGGTGCGGACGTGGTGTTGGCGGACCTTGGGGTGAGCTCGATGCAGATCGACGACCCGGCCCGGGGGTTCTCGGTGAAGTTTGACGGGCCCTTGGACCTTCGGATGAACCCGGCGCGTGGGGTGTCGGCGGCGGACTGGCTGGCTGGGGCGAGCGAGCGGCGGATCGAGGAGGCGTTGCGCGCGGGGGCGGACGAGGCGCGGGCGGGCGAACTGGCGCGGGCGTTGGCGGGCGCGCGGGCCGGGCGGGCGTTTCGTAGGACGTTGGAGCTGGCGGGCTGGCTTCGGGAATGGGCGGGCCCTCACGCGGGGCGCGACGCCGTGGAGTCGTTGGTGCGGCGGGTGTTCCAGGCGTTGAGGATCGTCGTGAACGACGAATACAGCTCGCTGGGGACGTTCCTGAGGTTGCTGCCGACGGTGCTTCGGCCGGGCGGCCGGGTGGCGGTGCTGACGTTTCATTCGGGGGAGGATCGCCGGGTGAAGCACGCGTTCCGGGAGGGGGTGACGTCTGGGGTGTACGCGGAGGCGCCGGAGGAAGTGATCCGGCCTTCGGCGGAGGAACGGCGCGCGAATCCCCGTTCCGCGCCGGCGAAGCTCCGATGGGCACGTCGCGCGTGATGCCTGGATTCGGCCCGAGTGCTTGCCTCGGCGTCGCGGGCTGCAACAACCTCGCGGCATGAGACCGGGCGCATGGTGGACGAGAGGCATGGCTGCTGGCACGGGGGCTGGCTTGTGGTTTGGGGCGGCTGCGTTGGCGGCGGGGCCGGTGTTCGAGCAGGACTTCGACGCGGTGCAAGGCGAGGCGGTGCCCGACGCGTTCACGGTGCTGGACGGCCAGTTCTCGGTTCAGGGGACGGGCAAGGAACGTTGCCTTGCGCTGCCGGGGTCGCCGTTGGAGTCGTTCGGCGTCCTGTTTGGTTCGCCAGCCGTCTCGGGGCGGGAAGTCCGGGCGCGCATCCATGGGACGAGGACGGGGAGGAAGTTCCCCACGTTCGCGGCGGGGTTGAACGGGGTGAACGGGTACAAGGTCCGCGTCTCGCCCGCGAAGAACGCGGTGGAGCTGGTGGTGGGCGACGCGCAGGAGGTGAAGGCCAGCGCGCCGTTCGCATGGAAGAGCGGCGAATGGACTTCGTTGCGGCTGCGCGTGACGCCCGCGCCCATGGGCGTGCGCGTGGAGGCCAAGGCATGGCAGGGAGCCGAGGAACCGGCCGCATGGACGGTGAGCTTCGCCACCCCGGACGCGCCGCCCTCGGGCATGGCGGGCGTGTGGGGCATGCCCTACAGCGGGACGCCCATCCGGTTCGACAACCTCGTGGTGGCCGAGCCCGCCATGCCGTAGCCGGACCCATCCGGGACGAATCCTTCGCACGACCGCCAACCCCTCCCGCCCATGCCGATGCTGCCTTGCCTTGAGTCGCCGGAGTCGGTCTATGACGTGCGGACGCGGGCGTCGGGGCCGTCGGGGCGTTTGCCGTTGACGGAGTCGATGCTGCGGGAGTGGGCGAGCGGCGACTTGTTTGGCCTGACGCAGAACGCGGGCATGGGCTGGACGCCGTCGGAGGTTGGGCGCCCGGAGTACATGATCCTAAGCACCTTGGGCGGGTTGAGGGCGCAGGATGGGTCGCCGATTGCGCTGGGGCTGCACACGGGTCATTGGGAGCTGGGCTTGCAGGTGAAGGCGGCGGCCGTGGCGTTGAAGGAGATGGGGGCGCTGCCGTTCGCGGCGCACGTTTCCGATCCGTGCGACGGACGCACGCAGGGCACGACCGGCATGTTCGACAGCCTCCCGTACCGCAACGACGCGGCGATCGTGCTGCGGCGGCTGGCGCGGTCCTTGCCGCGGCGCCGGGGAGTGATGGGCGTGGCCACGTGCGACAAGGGGCTGCCCGCCATGATGATGGCGCTCGCGTCGTGCGGGCCGTTGCCGTCGGTGCTGGTGCCGGGCGGCGTCACGTTGCCGCCGGAGAACGGGGAGGACGCGGGGCGCATCCAGACGATCGGGGCGCGGTTCGCGCACGGGATGATCGGGGTGGAGGAGGCGGCGGACTTGGGATGCCGGGCGTGCGCGACGCCGGGGGGCGGATGCCAGTTCCTTGGCACGGCGGCGACGTCGCAGGTGGTGGCGGAGGCGTTGGGCATGGCGTTGCCGCATTCGGCGTTGGCCCCGAGCGGGTCGGCGGCATGGTTGCAGGTTGCCACGGACGCGGCGGGTGCGTTGGTGCGCATGGCGGCGGCGGGCACGGGAACGCGCGACATCGTGACGGACGCCGCGATCCGGAACGCGATGGTGGTGCACGCGGCGTTCGGCGGCTCGACGAACCTGCTGCTGCACATCCCTGCGATCGCCCATGCGGCGGGGCTGCGTCGGCCGGTGGTGGAGGACTGGATCGAGGTGAATCGCGCGACGCCGAGGCTGGTGTCGGTGCTTCCCAACGGCCCGGTGCACCATCCGACGGTCCGGGTCTTCATGGCCGGGGGCGTGCCGGAGGTGATGTTGCACCTGCGCGAGCTGGGGCTGCTGGATGTCGCGGTGCGCACGGTGGCGGGGGCGAGCCTTGGCGAGGTGCTGGACCAGTGGAAGGCGAGCGATCGGCGGGCGCGGTTCCGCGAGTTGCTGCGCCAGCTCGACGGGGTGGAGCCGGACGACGTGATCCTTCCGCCTTCGCGGGCGCGCGAGCGGGGTCTTTCGAGCACGGTGACGTTCCCGCGGGGCAACCTCGCGCCGGAAGGCTCGGTGATTAAGAGCACGGCGATCGACCCCGCCGTGCTGGACGCGGACGGCGTGTACCGGCACGAGGGTCCGGCCCGGGTGTTCACCCGGGAACGCGACGCGATGGGGGCCATCAAGGATGGGCGGGTTCGAGCGGGGGACGTTGTGGTGTTGGCGGGCGCCGGCCCGGCCGGGACGGGGATGGAGGAGACGTACCAGCTCACGTCGGCGCTCAAGCACCTGCCGTTCGGGCGGCATGTGGCGTTGGTGACGGACGCGCGGTTTTCCGGGGTTTCCACGGGGGCATGCATCGGGCACGTGGGGCCGGAGGCGCTGGCGGGCGGGCCGATCGGGCGGGTGCGCGACGGCGACGTGATCCGGATCGTGATCGACCGCGAGCGGTTGGTCGGTGAAGTGGACGTGGTGGGAGTGGAAGGGAGTCGCATCGGGGCCGCGGAAGCGGGGCGAATCCTTGCGTCGCGGGCGCCGCACCCGGGGTTGGCGGCGCATCCGGAGTTGCCGGCGGACACGCGGCTGTGGGCGGCGTTGCAACGGGCGGGCGGCGGAACATGGG
>CAIYFP010000080.1 GCA_903925515.1 uncultured Verrucomicrobiota bacterium | reverse complement strand
GGACGATTCAGTTGGGAGGGAAGTGATTGCGAAGCAGATGCTTGTGCAAGCCGAGGAGTGAGCGAGGCGCGGGCCGGTACGAGGCCCGTAACGAGCGAACGACGAAGGAGTTGCGCAAGCAGATCGAGCAAGCACGACCGACCCAACTGAATCGTCCCGGCTAAGCCCAAGGCCCCGGGGCTTTCCCCGGGAAACCCGAGGGGTCGCGGCTGTTTTGGCGTCCCACGTCATGGCTCGCTCCTCGTTGGTCACGAAAACACCTCGCGGCGAAACACCAGCCCCCTGCGAGACACGACACTAGGTTCTCTTGAGCCCCACGGAGGAGGCGCGCTTGGCGACCTTCCGGCTGGTAAGGACCTTCGAAACGGTGCCCACCTTGAGGTAGCGCTGCCGGACCTTGTCGAGGATGGCATCGCGTTGGTCGTAGAGGCGCTTGGGCCTGCGCGGGGCGACGCGGGTGAGGACGTAGGCGCTGAGGAGCGGGAGCGCGATGGTGCTGTCGGTGTAGCACACGACGGAGTCGGGGAGCTTGTCGGGATCGACCTTGCCCCAGCTCACGGCCTCGGCGGGGGTGGCGCCGGACAAGCCGCCCGTGTCGGGCCGGGCGTCGGTGACCTGGAGGAAGTAGTCATGGCCCTTTTCTTGGATGCCCATGACCTCCTGGATCTGGGGCTCGGTCTGGAGCATGAAGTTCTTGGGGGAACCGCCGCCAAGGATGAAGACAGAGCTCGTGTGGCCGGAGTTCTTGGCGTGATAGACAATGCCGGCCGTCTGGTTGACGTCGCGGTTGACGTCGAACAGGAGGCGCGAGTCGCGCAGCGCCATGGCGGCGACGTTCATGCCAATGGAGCTGTCGCCCGGGCTGGAGGTGAAGATGGGGATGCCGCATTCATGGGCGGTGGCAAGCACGGAGCTGTCCTGGATGCCCAGCTTGCGGCCCCGCTCGGCGACGTACCTGCCGAGCAGGAAATGGAACTCGTCGGTGCCCATCGGGCGCTGGAACTCCGGCCCCTTGATCACCTCCCGCACGAACGCGTCGGTGTCGAGGAGCACGTTGTAGTCGAAAAGGACGTCGTAGATTCGGATGACGCCCTCCTTGTGCAGATCGACGTCGTCGAGGAAGGGCGAGCCCGAGTAGAGCTTCATGTCGAGGCCGTAGTGGAGGTCATGGTAGAGGTTGGCCCCGGTGGAGACGATCCAGTCGATGTAGCCGGCCTTCATGAGGGGGATGAGGCAGGACTTGCCGAGGCCTGCCGGGGTGAGCGCCCCGGTGAGGGACATGCCCACGTAGCCGTCCTCCGGGAGCATTTTGCGCGCAAGAAGCAACGCCGCCTCCCGCAGCCGCCCGCCGTTGTAGGCGAGGAAGCATTGGTCGATGAGGTCGGCGGCGCCGATGTCCTTGCCCACGCCAAGCGGGTTGAGGCGCGGGTAGGCGGCGAACTTGCTGGAGAGGCGGGACGGCTTCGACTGGCTCATTTCCGGGCGACTATGGGGACGAGGCCCGACGTTTTCACCCCAGAAACGGAATGGAATCCGGGGGCAGTTTGCCCTTGCCGCCCGCCATGATGGCCCGTGCATCCCCAAGCTGCGGGTGCCCCGGCAGGTCCACCCTCGGCGGGCGTAGGGAACAAGAATGAAGCCTGCCGCACTCATCCAAGGGCGAATGGATTCCGGGCGAGACCTGCGGCAAGCGCCGCGATTCGACCGGGGAGGGAAGGAATGGCGTCGCAGATGCATCCGCAGGTTCAGCGGGGTGAACCCGGGGGCGGTGGGACCCTGATCCGCGCGCCAGCGGTTTCTGAGTGCCCGGTTCCAGCCTCACGCTGCGCCGACGGAGGGTTGAAAAGACAGGTGCTCATGGCGTCATGACATGAAAAAACCCATGCCGCCAAGGGGGCGTGTTGGCACGCAGCCTGCCGCAACTCGCCCGCTCGCGGGTCGCGAGCTTCCCAACTCCTTTCGCGAGGATTTGGGTGGGATGGCTCCGGATCGGGACAGGAAGAGGGAGCCTTCGGCGTGGCCGCGGGCCAAAAAAACCGTTGCAGAACACGAGGCTTTGGCCGTCAATCGCGCCGTTGGTTCTCAAAGGGTCCGACACCGTGGTCGCAACGACTGCAGGACGAACCCCAGCCGGGCTCACTTCGAGACCGGTAAAGGAGGTTAAGTTTGGTTGTTTGGGTTAGGCGGGCACCGAAAGGTGCCCGCTTTTTGCGTTGCTGGGCCCCGTGTTGCGCGCCCAGCAAACGAGTCCCATGGCGGGGCCCCGCCCGGCCCCGGGACGCTCCAGGGCCCGCGATCGCGCCGGGGCACGGTCCCTTGGCCATGGCTCGTGGCCCAGAATTTCGGGATCGCGCCCATTCGCGCGTGGAAATCCGGAACCTGCCCGTGCCAAGCTGACCCCCGGTTCCAGGAATTTGTTACACGTTGAGACCATGAGCACACGCAAGCTGAACATCGCCGTCGTCGGCCTCGGGTTCGGGGCCGAGTTCATCCCCATTTGGCAGAGGCATCCCCACACCCACTGCCATGCGATCTGCCAGCGCGACCCCAAGAAGCTTGAGGCCATCGGCAACGCGTTCGGGGTGGACACGCGTTACACGGACTTCAAGGAACTGCTCAAGGACCCGGACATCGACGCCGTCCACATCAACTCGCCGATCCCGGACCACGGTTGGATGTCCATCGCGGCCCTCCGGGCGGGCAAGCACGTTGCCTGCACCGTCCCCATGGCCACGTCCGTCGAGGACTGCAAGGCCATCGTGGACATCGTCCGCAGGACTGGCCTGCGGTACATGATGATGGAGACGGTCGTGTATGCGCGGGAGTTCCTCTTCATCAAGGAGCTCCATGAGAAAGGCACGCTCGGCAAGGTCCAGTTCCTCCAGGCCTCCCACCAGCAGGACATGGACGGCTGGCCCAACTACTGGCCCGGCCTCCCCCCCATGTGGTACGCCACCCATTGCGTCGGGCCCGTCGCCGGCCTCCTCAGGCTCACCGCCGAGTACGTCTCCTGCTTCGGCTCGGGCACCATCCGCCCGGAGCTCGTGAAGCACTACCACTCGCCCTTCGCCGTCGAGACTACCCACATCAAGTTCCGCGATTCCGACCTGAGCGCCCGAATCTACCGGTCGTTGTTCGACACCGCCCGCCAGTACCGGGAAAGCATCGACGTTTACGGGTCCAAGGCGTCCGTGGAGTGGCCCTTGGTCGAGCACGAGCCCCTCGTCATGCACCGTGCCAAGCTGCCCGAGCCCAAGATCCCCAAGCTCGTCAAAGCACCCGACTACGCGAGGCTGCTGCCCAAGTCCATCCGGCCGTTCACCACCAAGGGGGTGTACGACCTTGCCAAGAAGACGCACCTCTCCTTCACGCAGGGTGCCGGGCACGGCGGCTCCCATCCCCATCTCGCCCATGAGTTTGCGACCGCCTTGGCCGAGGGCCGCGACCCGTTCCCCAACGCCCGCGAGTCCGCCAACTGGACCTGCGTGGGCCTTTGCTCCCACCAGTCCGCGTTGCAGGGCGGCAAGATCGTCAAGCTCCCCCCCTTCACCCAGTAGGCCTCGCGAGGGTCGTGCCTCCAAGACAGCCGGCGCCGGGCCGGGTCACGACGGCGGCCGGTCCGCTCAAGCCTCCTGCTCCACCACCACCTTCAACGACCCGGCCGTCGGCCTTGCCGCCATGGCGATGGCCTCCCCTGCCTGCCCAAGCGGGAACCGGTCCGTCACCAGCCCGCGCACGTCGAGCCGCCGGGAGAACACCCACCGCGCCGCCTCGCGCTGGAGCGTGAAGTCGGACGAATAGCTCCCCACGAGCCCCTTCTCGTCCACGCAGATCCGCCCGAGGTCCACCGGCGTTCCCTTGCCGCGCAGCGTGTGCGCGAACAGCAACGTAAGCCCGCCCCCACGAACCGCCTGTTGCGCCTGCTCCACCGCCACGTCCGAGGGCACCGCCACGATCGCCGCATCCACGCCCCGCCCGCCCGAGGCTTTCCTCAGCTTCTCCACCATTCCCGCATCGGAGGCGTCCAGCACCTTCCATGCCCCCCAACGGCGCGCCATGCGAAGCCGGTCCGGCAGCAGGTCCGTCGCCATGACCCGCATGCCTTGCATGGAGAGGACGCGCGTGAAGAGGAGCCCGATCGGCCCTTGCCCCATTACGAGCACGACGTCCCCCCGCAGCAACGGAAGCATGCGCACGCCCTTCAGCACCGTGTTGACCGGCTCAAGGAACGCGCCCTCGGCAAACGTGACGCCGCTCGGGATGGGAACCACGCCCGGAAGGCAGAACGACATCACGCGCACGTACTCCGCGTACCCGCCGCCGGCCGGCTCGAACCCCGCCGTCACGCCCGTCCGCTTGTAGGTCTCGCACTGGGCAAACGCCCGGTGGCGGCAATGATGGCACTCCATGCAGGGGACATGATGGTGCAACGCCACCCGTTGCCCGGCCCTGAACCCGCGCACGCGTCCGCCCACCTGCACGATCGTCCCGCTCGTCTCGTGCCCGAAGATGCGCGGGGGCGGCACCGAGGCCGACGCAACCTTCTTGATGTCCGTCGGGCAAACCCCGCACGCGGCAACCCGCACGAGGAGCTCGTCGGGCCGGATGCGCGGAACCTCAACCTCCTCGATGCGCAGGTCGTCCTTCCCCCGATAGACGAGGGCCTTCATGGACTTCGGAAGGGCAGGTGCTTCGACTGGCTTCATGGCTCCTCAAGCAAGGATGCGCTCGCGCCCCGGATCATACGGCGTCCTCAGCAACGCCCGGGCCGGCCGGGGCACGCCGTCCGCAAGGAGCTCGTACTGGCCCGACACCACCCAGTCCGCCGTGACGTCGCCGCCCCGGTTCTTCACGTAGCCCAGCGCCACGCCGCCACCGAGCGTGTGGCCGTAACCACCGCTCGTGGTGTAGCCGCAGGCCATGCCGTCCCGATGGATGACCTCGCCTCCCCACAACGGGATGCCGGGCTCCTCCAGGACGAACTGCACGAGCTGCTTTCGCCGGGGCAACCCCCGCGCACGCCCGAGGGATTCCCTCCCAAGGAATTCATGGTCCCATGAAACCGCGAACTGGAGCCCGGCCTCGAACGGCGTCTCGTCCGGCGACAGCTCCGCGCCAAACGCCCGGTACCCCTTCTCCAGGCGCAGCGAGTTGATCGCGTAGTGCCCGGCATCGGTCGCGCCCAGCGCCGCGCCAGCCTCGTGCAAGGCATGGAAAACACCCGCCGCCTGCTCGCACGGCACGTGCAGCTCCCATCCCAGCTCCCCCACGTACGTGATCCGCACCGCCCGGACCGTGGCCATCCCCACCCCCAGCTCCCGATGCGTCCCAAACGGGAATGACTCGTTCGACAGGTCCTCGCCGCTCGCCCGCGCCAAAAGCTCGCGCGAACGCGGCCCCATCACCCCGATCACCGCCCACGCGGCCGTCACGTCCGCGGCCTCCGCCCGGAACCCCGCAAGGTGCCCGCGCAGCCATGCAAGGTCCCGGGTCGCCTGCGCGCTGCCCGTCACCACAAGGAACTCGTCCTCGCGAAGGCGCAGCACGGTGACGTCGGACTCGTACCCTCCGCGCTCGTTGAGCATGGGCGTGTAGAGGACCCGGCCGGGCTCCACGTCCACCCGGTTGGCGCACAGGAAGCCAAGGCGCGCCGCCGCCTCGGGGCCGCGCACGAGGATCTTGCCGAACGCCGCCTGGTCGAAGAGCGCCACGGCCTCGCGGCAGGCGCGATGTTCGCGGGCATGGTTCTCGAACCAGTTCTGCCGCCCGAACGAGTAGAGCACCTCCGGCGTGGCAGCGCACCCGGGCCCGGTGCTTGCGAACCAGTTGGGACGTTCCCATCCGGCCTTGGTCCCGAAGCAGGCGCCGCGGGCCGCAAGGACGGCATGCAGCGGGCCTTGCCGGGCATTGCGCCCGGTCACGGGCTCGCGGTTCGGCCATGCCATCTCGTAGTGCAGTCCCAGCGACTCGGTGACGCGGTCCCGCAGGAACCCGGTCGCGTTCGCCCAGGGGCCGAAGCGCCGGACGTCCACGCCCGTCAGGTCGTAGGGCATCGCGCCGCCAACGATCCATTCCGCCAGCGCCTTGCCCGCGCCGCCCGCGCAGGCGATCCCCGCCGAGTTAAACCCCGCCGCCACGAACAGCCCGCGCAGCTCGGCCGTCTCGCCCAACAGGAAGTTGTTGTCCGGCGTGAAGCTTTCCGGCCCGTTCACGAAACGCGAGAAGCCCGCCTTGCGA
Organism: uncultured Verrucomicrobiota bacterium; assembly: GCA_903925515.1. Taxonomy (GTDB): domain Bacteria; phylum Verrucomicrobiota; class Verrucomicrobiia; order Limisphaerales; family UBA9464; genus UBA6176. The sequence continues at coordinate 5,167 of CAIYFP010000080.1, read as the reverse complement.
AGTCCCGGGATGCGGTGCATCCCCTCGGCCAACGGTTCCTCGAACTTCTCCCAGTCCGGCTCCAGCAACCCGAAGGAAAAATCGTCCGGCACGCGCTTCACGTCCCAGACCTTGGTCGTGCGCTGGAACGCCCCCAGCAGCACCCCGCCGCCTCCCTCCACGTCCTCGCCCCGAAAGTAGATCGAGCCGTCCATGTCCCGCGTGCACGGGCTGTTGCCGTCCGCTCCCTCCAGCGCATGGCTCACCACGTAGTGATGCTCCACCGGATGCAGCGGGATGTTCACCCCCGCCGCGAGCGCCAGCTGGCGCGTCCACATCCCCCCCGTGAGCACGACGTGCTCCGCCTCCACGTCGCCCCCGGACGTCCGGACGCCGGTCACCCTGCCGCCGCGATGGACAAGCGAAAGAACCCGGATTCCCTCCATCACGCGGGCCCCCGCTGCCCGGGCGCCCTTTGCGAGCGCAAGGGGAACCTCCCCCGGCAACACCCGCCCGTCATGCGGGATCCAGAACGCCCCCGCAAGGTCGTCCACCCGGATGCACGGGAACTTCCCCATGGCCTCGCGCGGCGTGATCTCATGGCATTCCACGCCGAGATAGGACGCGACGCCGGTCGTGCGGCGGAACTGGGTCATGCGCTCGCCGTTGCGGGCAAGCAACAGGCTGCCCACCTGCCGCCAGCCCACGTCATGGCCCGTCAACTCCTTGAGCCGGGCGTACAGGTCCGCCGAGTCCTGGTTGATCCGCATCATGCTGCTCGAGACCCGCAGGCGACCCACCATGCCGGCCGCGTGCCATGACGTGCCCCCGGCCAGCTTGTTCTGCTCCAGCAACAACACGTCGCGCCATCCCAGCCGGGCAAGATGCCATGCCACGGATGTCCCGGCCACGCCGCCGCCAACGACGACGACCCGCGCCCGCGAAGGAAAGGTTCCGCTCATGCGACCACGCTACCGGCATCATGCCGCGTTGAAAGCCCCAGGACGAAGGTTAACCCGGAACGGAGGTGCTTGTGGGGATCAGTCCAACCCCCGGGCGGAGCCCAAGGCTTGGCCCATGCTGGCGGCGCGTGCCCTTGCGCGGCCGCAAGCATGCCGCACCTCCGGCCGTCGGGGCCAGAATCGCAGCGGCGTCCTGGCGCGGATCCATGCCGCAAGAGGCTGGAAGCCGCTTCCCCTTCATGGCAGGTGGCAGGGGGATCCTGGCGCTGGACGTGACCCAGCCCGGGCCAGGACGGCCCCGCCACGTTTTCGCCGGGCGACGGCACCCGGCCTGCAACCCGGACCGGCCCCTTCAACCCCTGCCGCGTGTGCCCCATGGCCGACGCAGCACCCATGACAACCCAAGGAGCCCCGCAGACAACGCAACGCTCCCTCCAAGGAACCCCAACCCCGGCCGAAAGACCGCCCTCGTCCCGGGCCGCGCCCCCGGGGCGTGCTCGGCCGTCATGGAATCCTCCGTCCACCGCGACGCGCCCGTGTTCATCCCGCCGAAGAACCAGAGGGCGCCGCCCCCGACGAGGGACGCAAGGGCGAGGATCCTGAGGAGTCGTTGCATGGATGGATGTGCCCCCGGAAACCCCAATCCTCAAGTCAGGCCAACGCGGGTGTCGCGAGCGTCCCGCGCCGCCGGGCCCTCCAACGGGCGACCATGACGAACGCCCATGCCCCAATCGCCGCCCCGGCCGAGTCGATCGCCACGTCCAGCACCTGCCCTTGCCGCGTCGGTTGAAAGCTTTGGTGCCATTCGTCCGTTGCCGCGTACAGGGCCGCGACGAGCCATGCACACGCGAACAACCTCCGGCCGGCGTCGTCCATCCGCGTGCCCCGCGCCGCCCATGCCACGAGCACGGCCATCACCGCGTACTCCGTCACGTGCCCCCCCTTCCGGATCACCGCCCGGGCCATGGCAATGGACTCGTCCCCGATCCCGGGCACCAACCAACGCAAGAAGGGCGTCAGGAAACGCGACGTCCGCTGGGCCGACAAGGCATCGGTGGAGCCCCAGAAGATCAGCGCCGCCCACGTGATGGCGGGGACGGACCGAAGCAGCGCGCGTTTGCGATCAAGCACGCCGCATGCAAGCACGCGGGGCGCGCGCGCTCAATCCTGCCCGGCCCGGTCGTTTGCCCTACCGCCCCCGGGACGGATGCCGGTAGCCTCGCACCATGATTCCCGCCCGGTTCCTGCTTCCCCTCGCATGCCTCCTCGCCTGCGGTGCCATGGCCGTCGCCGCCCCGCCCAACTTCATCGTGATCCTCGTGGACGACCTTGGCTGGGCCGACCTCGGGTGCCAGGGCAGCCGATACCATGAGACGCCCCACCTTGACCGGCTCGCCCGCGACGGCATGCGGTTCACGGACGCCTACAGCGCCTGCACGGTCTGTTCCCCGACGCGCGCCGCCTTGCTCACGGGCAAGCACCCGGCACGGTTGCACCTGACGGACTGGATCGCCGGCCATGCCGCCCCCAAGGCCAAGTTGTTGCCCCCGCCATGGTCCATGCGCCTCGACCCCGCCGAGCCCACCCTCGCCTCGCGGCTCAAGACCGCCGGGTACGCCACCGCCGCCATCGGCAAGTGGCACCTCGGCACCAACTCCCGCCCGCAGGACTTCGGCTTCGACGTCAACCACGGCGGCGACCATCGCGGGCAGCCGCCCCGCTACGTTTCCCCGTATGGCCTGCCCATGCTTCCGGACGGCCCCCACGGCGAGTTCCTCACCGACCGGGAGTCCGCCGAGGCCGTCCGCTTCATTGAGCAAAGCAAGGACAAGCCCTTCTTCATCTACCTTGCGCACTACGCCGTCCACACGCCCATCGACGGCAAGCGCGACGTCGTGGCCAAGTACAAGTCCCGCGCTCCGGACGACCAGCGCAACCCCGTCTATGCCGCGTTGCTGGAGTCCGTGGACGACTCCGTGGGACGCATCCGCGCCCGCCTCGACCAGCTCGGCCTCGCGACCAACACCGTCATCGTCTTCACCTCCGACAACGGCGGGCTCGTGCTCGGCAAGGACCGTCCCACCAGCAACCGGCCCCTTCGCTCGGGCAAGGGCGACGTGTACGAGGGCGGCGTCCGCGTGCCCTTCATCGTCTGCTGGCCCGGCGTCGTGCGTCCCGGCACGACGACGTCGCGCCCGGTCCAGACGATGGACGTGTATCCGACGCTGCTGGAGGCGGCGGGGGTGGAGGATGTGCCGGGCCATGAGCGGGACGGGGCGAGCCTGCTGGCCCTTCTCCGGGGGAAGGGCAACACGCCCGACCGCTCGTTGTACTGGCATTACCCGCATTACCACCCCGGCGGCGCAACGCCCCATGGCGCGGTTCGCTCGGGCGACTGGAAGCTCGTCGAGTTCCATGAAAGCGGCCATCTCGAGCTCTACAACCTTGCGTCGGACCTTGGCGAGACGACGGACCTTGCGGACGCGCTACCGGAGAAGGCGAACGAGCTGGCGCGCGAGCTGGCGGCATGGCGCAAGCGCGTGGGCGCCCAGATGCCGGTCCCCAACCCCGCCCATGTCCCGGCCCCCATCGAGCCCATGGCCGACGGCTCCATCGTCCTGCCCGCCCATCGCTCGATGCCGCACGGCACGAAGATCCAATACGAGCCCCCGGCGCATAAGAACACGGTGGGCTACTGGGTGGACCCGGCCGATTGGGTCGAGTGGGCGATGAAGGTCCCGGCGCCGGGCGGGTACGAGGTGGAGGTGTTGCAAGGGTGTGGCACGGGCAGCGGCGGGAGCGAGGTGGAGGTCTCGATCGCGGGCGCAAGGCTCCCGTTTGTCGTCATGGAGACGGGAGGGTTCCAGAAGTTCATGCCGCGGCGCATCGGCGTGGTGGACGTTGCCACCCCGGGGGAACACCGGTTGCAGATTCGCGTCCTTCGCAAGGCCGGCCCCGCCGTGATGGACGTCCGGCGGGTCGTCCTCCGCCGTCTCGCCTCCTGACCCACGGCCGGGTACACCATGCGGGGCGGGCATGGTCATGGATGACGGCGTCCTGCGTTGCCCCCACGGAACGCAAAAGGCCGCCCGGGAAGCGTGTCCGGGGCGGCCTTGACCAGATGGCGTGCCCGCATGGGGGCGGAGCCTTCCGGGCGGGCGGGCGTTCGCCCGCGCAGGATCAATACTCGCGCTTGCGGGTGATGCCGGGCATGGGGACGGGGTACTTGCCGTCGGCATTGGCCTGGAGCGGCGCGGGGGACTCGAGGGTGATCTTGTCGAGGCCGGGCGCGAACTCGTGGTCGGAGTTGAGGATGTCGTCGTAGGTGACGATCTGGCCGGTGTGGGCGGCCATGCGGCCCATGGAGGTGACGAGGGAGGCCTTCACGCCGCGCTCGACCTCGTTGTAGGGGGTGTTGTTGCGGATGGCGGAGACGAGGTCCTCCCACTCGAGGACATAGGGGTCCATGGTGGGGCCTTCCATCTCCTTGGTGGCGCGCCATGTGATGTTGGCGTTGGACATCTTCTGGCCGTTGTAGATGCGGGCCTTGGACGGCCAATGACCCTCGGACGAGATGACCGCAAGGCCCTTGGCGCCGTGGGCGTAGGAGGCGAACTGGTCGTGCACGCCCGGCATCGTGCGGCCGTAGAAGAAGAACTTCGCGCCGTCGGCGAACGTGTACTCGACGGAGTAGTTGTCGAAGTTCTGGTCCACGTTGTTGCCGCGGTAATGGCGTCCACCGGAGGCCTGGGCCTCGACGGGCCAGTCGTTCTTCATCCAGCAGGTTTCGTCGATGTTGTGGATGTAGAAGTCCGAGAAGCAGCCGCCGGAGGCCCAGAGGAAGGAGTGGAAGCGGCGGATTTGGTAGAGCGTCTCGTTCTCGTCGGGCTTGCGGGCCTCGGAAAAGGCGGACCCGACGGGCCCGTGCATGCGGTAGGCGCGCATGGCGACGACATCGCCGATCTGGCCGTCCTGGATGCGCTTGGCGAGGTCTTGGCGCATGCGGCAATGCCGGCACATCAGGCCCACGCCCACCTTGAGGTTCTTCGCGTCCGCCTGCTTCGCGAGGTCGAACATGCGGCGCGAGGTCGGCCCATCCACCGTGACGGGCTTCTCCATGAACACGTTGAGGCCCTTCTGGATGGCGTAGGTGAACTGAACCCAGCGGAACGCGGGCGGCGTCGCGAGGATGACGATGTCGCCGGGCTTCAGCGCGTCCATCGCCT
>CAIYFP010000079.1 GCA_903925515.1 uncultured Verrucomicrobiota bacterium | reverse complement strand
CGGAACTCGTCTTCCCCCACCACCTTCGCGAACCCGAACCGCTCAAGGTTTCGCACCACCTGCCGCAGCCCGGCCATGTCCTCCACGTCCACCTGCCGCAGCAACCCCACGTACCGGTCCAGCCCAAGGTGCGGGAGCCGCGGCAACAGGAAGTGCTGGCCGAACACGTACTCCTCCACCGGCCTGCCCTCGTTGGCCGCATGGTCCACGAGGATGAACGCGAACACCGCGATCCGTGACAACGCCTCCCGCTCGCCCTCGCCGCCCTCCGGGTCGAAGTAGAAGAAGTCCCGCGGATGCCGGACCAACGTGATTCCAAGCTGCCGGAACCACGCCGCGTAGTCCTCGTGCCGCGCCGCCACGGCGGAAAACAGGGGCTCGTCCTCGGGTGACAAATGATGTCCGCGACGCAGGCGGTCGAACACGTCCTTCAGGTGGGGAAGCTCGGTCATGGCAGGGAAAGCTGGACGGGGCAGGATTCAAGCGAGCCGTCGGCGGTCTCGTGCACGCGCGGCTCGCCGCCGTCGAAACCCGCCACGAAGGACGTGTCGAACACCAGCCGCGTGAACCCCGCCAACGCGTCGGCCGTCGTGCACCCGGGGTTGCGCCGCACGATCCAGCCCAGCAGGTCGTCGATCGGCACGCTCGCGCCCGCCTCCCCCGGCAGGGCCTCCAGCCACACCCGGCGCTGGTAGTCCGCCGGCGGCGCCTCGGGCTCCCCCAGCCCCAGCACCGGCGGCGGCTCCACGGTCGTCTCCGCCACGTTCCGCAACGCTCGCGTGATCGCGGCGTCCGACGGCACGTGCTGCCAGCGTTGCTGGAACGCCCTCACCGCATGAGCCTCGGCCCAGCCCCCCGCCCCGTCGCGCTGCAATGCCTCCAGCGCCTTCGCCGCGCCCTCCGCAAGGAACGAGGAACGGCGGAGCGACTCGTACAACGGCTGCAGCTCGCGACGACATTGCTGGAACACCCGCAACGCATGCCGCTGCACGATCCGCAAAAGCCGCAGGCTCCGCTCCAGCGTCGGCAGGTCCGTGTACAACCCATGGTCCCGCGCCCGTATCAACAACCGCCCCGTCTCGTCGAACACCGACCTCAACGGCCCGTCCGGACGCACGATGTCCGTCATCGGCTCCACGTACCGCTCCATCCAGTGCACGATCCTGCGGAACTTGTCCCGGACCGACACCGTCCGCCGCTCCGTCTTGTACCGCGACACCTCGTTGAGGATGCATCGGTGCGTCTCGTCGAGGTCCGCCTGAACCCGGATCAACACCTTCTGGATGTCGTCGATCGCAAGGCGCAGCAACGTCAACTCGTCCTGCTCGATCGCCCGCGCCAACTGCCGGCCGCTCGCCTCCATGGACTGGATGTAGCCCCGCACGATCTCCGGCGTCGCCGCCTGCGCCGCGTCGAACAGGTAATCCACCAGCCGCCGCACCGGCTCCGCAAGGAAGTGAAGGTCCGATCCGGGTTCCGTCGGCACCAAGATGTGAAGCTCCCCCAGCCGCCGCCATGTCGTCTCCGGCAGCTCCGCGTCCTCCCCCTGCGTGTCCCGGATCATCCGCCGCACGTCCGCCTCCGAAACCTCGCCGCCCGCCGACGCAAGGCGGCGGAGCAGGGGAACGTGTCCCTCGCAGAACCGGAAGAATGACTGGGGCGGAATCCTCATCGCGCTCGCCACGGCCTGCCGCCGCGCGGCCCTCCATCCTGCCGCGTCGCACGTCCACGTCCAGCACGGGAACGCCGCTCGCCGCCCCTCACGTCCAGATGAAGCCCGGGTTCTTCGCACGCAGCCCATGCCGGAGCCGCACGTACTCCGTGGCACGCCATGCAGGCCAGTCACGCGTGGACCCCAGCCTCTTGCCTCCCGGATCCATCACCCAGATCCGCACCGGCACGCGCCCCTCGGCCACCGCCGGATGCACCTTCAGCGCAAGGATGTCCGTGATCTTCACCTGGACCTCCGGCACCGGCGGCGCGTCCGGTTCGTCCTTGTCCACGATGTAGTTCAGCTTCCATGCCTTCGGCTGCGGCTGCCCCGGCACGGCCACATGGATCAAGGCCGGCGCCAGCTCGTCCACAAACGCCTGCTGGGCGGACGACAACACGCCCCGGAATGGCGGCAGCAAGTCCAGTTGCTGGGCCTCACGCCCCAGCGTCAGGCCGTGAAACGACTTCTGGAGCGCCTTCAGCCAGCCGTCGCCGCGCATCGATGGCAACTCCAGCTCCGCCACCGCCGACCGCAGGCACTCCACCCGCGCCACCCATTGCTGCACGCGGTGGTCCATGTTCGGCAGGTCCAGCCAACCCCGCGTCACCGCGTCCGCCAACGCCACCCCGGACGCCGCCGCGTCCACCTCCTTGCGATGCTTCTGATCAATCACCAGCCCGAGGAACCGCGACATGTCGATCGCCGCCACCCGCTTGTGCAGGCGGTCGTACACGTGCTCCAGCCGCGTCTCGAAGTGCTGCGGGAACATCTCCCGCAACCACTCCACCCGCGCCGCCGTGCATTGCGTCAGCAACGTGACCAGCCCCGTTCGCCCCGAGATTTCCCGCACGGATCCCGCCACGAACAACGGCGCCTCCTGCACCACGCTCTCGCGCGCCAACGACGCCTCCCGCCCCCCAGCCACAAGGCAATCCAACGACCCCGTGTTCTTCCGCTGGCACAACTGGTCGATGAAGCCCGCCACAAGGCATCGCTCCAGCGCGTCCGCGTCCGCCACCGCCACCGGCATGGCGTCCGCCGCCGCCTCGGCATGGCCCGAAGCCGGGTCGCCCGGTGCCGCCGGCCCCTCCTCGCCCCGCAACAGGCCCTCGCGCCGCGCCACGTGCAAAAACTGCCGGTACGTGTCCTCCACCTGCCGCGCCGTCGCCGCATGGATGCCGCTGCGGCGGCACGCCTCGACCGAGAACCCCGCGTTGCGCGCGAACTGCTGCGCCCGGAGCAACGTGTGGAAGTCGCTCGCGCCCGTCGCCTCGAACACCTCCCTCCGCTCCCTCAGGTGGACGTCATCCCGCCCGATCTTCTGCAACAGGTCGCGCCCGCTCACCAGCGCGGCGCACATCGCCGCCGCGCGCACGCACCCACGTCGCCCCGCCTCCACCAGCATCCGCGCAAACCTCGGGTGCATCGGCATCCGCAGCATCCGCCGTCCCGTCTCCGTAAGCCCACCCGCGCCGTCGCCGGCCTTCTCCAGCGCTCCCAGCGTCGCCAGCAACGCCTCCGCGCGCTCCACGGCGGCCGGCTCCGGCTTGTCCAGCCAATCGAAGTCCACCGCCCGCCGCACCCCCAGCGAGTGCAGCAACAGCACCACCTCCGCAAGGTCCGCCCTCTGGATCTCCGGCGTGTTCCGCTCCGCGCGGTTCAGGTGCCCGCTTTCCGTCCAGAGCCGCCAGCATGTCCCCGGCGCCGTCCGGCCCGCGCGGCCCGCCCGCTGCTCCGCGGACGCACGGCTGATCTCCTCCACCCGCAACGTCTGGATTCCGCGCTCCGCGTCATGCCGCGCCACCCGCGCAAGGCCCGAGTCCACCACATGGCGCACCCCGTCGATCGTCACGCTCGTCTCCGCCACGTTCGTGCTCACCACCACCTTGCGCAGGTCGCTCTTCTGGAACACCCGGTCCTGCTCCTCCGGCGGCAAATCCCCGTGCAGCGGCATCAACGCCACCCGCTCCCCCATGGACGCCGCCCCGATGCACCGCAACGTGGACTGGATCTCCGCCATCCCCGGCATGAACACCAGCAAGTCCCCCTCCCATTCGCTCCGGATGATGTGCTCCACCGCCGACGCCGCCTTCTCCCACTCCGGCCGCTCGTCGTTGTAGTCCGCCCACCTCACCTCGACCGGGAACGTGCGGCCATCCGACGACAACACGGGCGCGGCCGACGCCTCATGGCCGGGCGCCACGGCGTCCGCGAGGTACCGCGCCACGGGCTCCGCCTCCAGCGTGGCCGACATCACCACCACCGCGAGGTCCGGCCGGGTCGTGCGACGCAGTTGCTTGACCAGCGCCAATGCCACGTCGCTCAACAGGTTCCGCTCATGAAACTCGTCAAACACCACCATCCCGACCCCCTCCAGCGACGGGTTGTCCTGCAACCACCGCAGCAGGATGCCCTCCGTCACGAAACAAAGGCGGCTGTCCGGGCCAAGGTGGTCCTCGAACCGCACCTGGTACCCGACCTCGCCCCCCAGCTTCCCGCCACGCTCCCATACGACGCGTGCCGCGACCGACCGCGCCGCCACCCGGCGGGGCTGCAACACCACGATGCGCCCCGTCCCGGCAAGCCCCGCGTCCAGCAGCATCTGCGGCACCTGCGTCGTCTTGCCCGAGCCCGTCGCGGCCACCAACACAAGGCGTCCCGTCGCGCGGACTGCCTCCAACACCTGCGAATGAAGCGACCAAACCGGAAGTTGCTTTGGATCCATGGAAAAATCAGGGCTTCAGCAGGAACGACAGCGCCAGCATCGCCAGCGTCAACGCGATCATGGGCGCACCCGGCATCGGCTTGCCCGTCTTCGCCCAGCGCATCCCGAAGAACACGGCGAGGAATCCCAGCTCCACACGCGCCACGATCAACGGCAACCACCCCAGCGCCACCGCCCCAATCGGCACCGCGCACCCCACCGACGCCACCAACGACGCCTTCGACCTCGCCTTCAGGAAACCCATGAGCCCCCCCGCCAACAGCAGGAACAGGTAGCCCCACAACGCCACGCTTACGTTCATCGGCGCGGAGACTGGACAACCGCCACGCAAATGTCCCGCCTTGGAATGCCGGAATTTGTCCCCGCGCCCACCCCCCGCTTTGCCTGACGCCTCGGCCGGAACGAGGCCGTTGGGAGGCAAGCGATTCCGCCGCAGATTCCTTCGCAAGACGAGCCACCGGCCAGTGACGGGCCCGTAACGAGCGAAGGACGAGGCTCTTGCGAAAGAAGATCCCGCATGCACGACCGATCCCGCTGATTCATCCCGTCTGGGTGAACCGGAGTCGTTCACCCGCCCTGGCTCAGGCGCGTCGCAACGCGGCCATGGGCGACCCCAACCCCTGCCGCTCTCCAGACATCCTCGCCCGGAAAACCCCCTCGGCCGCCAACCTCCATCGCCGCGCCCCAACCCCCTGCCATGCCCCCATCGTCACGAGGCACGCCCCGGCAACGAGGCCCGGCGTCGCGTCCGTGGCCTCCAGTTGACCCATCGAGGCCCAAAACCAGCACATCCCACCCCCCGCCGCCACCCCCATCGCCGGCCATGCCACGCAACGCCCCAGCGCACGTCCCACCGCAACGTTGATCGGCCGCCCCTCCATCACCGCCAACGTCGTCGCCCACCGCATCCCCAGCCACGTCGTCGGCGTCAGCGCCATGCACGCCAGATGCACCCACCAACCCACCGCGACATGGCCCCATGAAACGTCCATGAACGGCACCCATGCCACCACCACCACGTCCAATGCCGTCACCGCCAACACCGGCGCCATCAACATCCGCCTCAGCACCCGCCCTTGGCCCCTCAGGATGTCGGACGCCGTCAGCCCCGAAGTCAGCAGCAGCTCCATCGCCCCGGCTACCCGTTGCTCGTGCAACGTGATCCCCGCCTCGCCCGCCACCCACAGCGCGAACAATCCATGGAACAACACCGTCAATACGCCGGTCCCGGTCGCCGCCACGTCACGCCAGCCCAGTTGCACCACGTTGGCCACCCACAACCCGTACGCCACCACCACCAACGCCCATGGCATCGCCGGCTTCCACCGCTCCCTCAACGACAGCCATTCCCATGCACCCTCCCCAAGCCACCGCCGACGCCACCGGGCCCGCGCCTCCGGGCCCCCGAACCGCACCCGGTTCACCCATTCGATCCAGCGCGCGCGCCACGTCCGCGCCCCGCCCTCCTGCCATGCCGTCCGCACCCAGCGCGACGTCCACCCCAGAACCAGCCACGACATCATGCCCTGCAAGGCCAACGCCCCGAGCGCCAACGGCCATTCCGGCGCAAGGCCAGGCATGAACGCCGCCATGAACGGCACCGCCGGGCTCGGCAGGGATGCCCACTTCGCCACGTCCTCGGGCACCCGTCTCTCAAGGCTCACCAACAGCAGGACCAACGCCAACGGCACCAGCAACAACCCCAGCAACCATGCCACCGCAATCCCCGTCGCCTGCCTCGGGTCTCGCGCCACCAGGCTCGCCAGCAACCCCGACGCCAACGACATCACCAACGCCCCCGCAAGGCTCGCCACCAGCCACCCCACCTGCACCGCCGAAACCCCGCCCAGCAACATCGGCACCATCAAGACCGGCACCACCGACGCCAACTGGAGGAACAGCTCCGTCCCCGCCCCGGCCAGCTTCCCCAACACCACGTCCCACCCCTTCATGTCCGTCAGGAACAACAGGCCCAGCGTCCCGTCCCGCCTCTCCTTCCCAAGGCTGTCCGCCGTCTTTTGGCATCCCACGAACAAGGCCCACCCTCCCGTCAACACCCCCACCGCCGTGAACACCACGCGCCCCAGCGTGCCCGGCCCCACCATGGCCCCGGCGCCGTTCATCGCACCCATCACCCACACGGCCAACACCGCCACCGCCGTCGCCGCCGTCGCCGCCACCCAGCGCAACGTCCATGTCCGCGTCCTCCTCGACGACTCCAGCAACTCTCGCCCCAGCATCGCACGCCACGGACCCATCACCTCACCCTCGCCCTTCCCTCGCCCGGCCGCAGCACCAGCCATTCGCGCAGGAAGGGCCCCCGCAAGCCGCTCCACCCTACCCACGCCCACACCAGCGAGTTCGCCGACCCGCCCACCATCGCGAACATGATGTTCCCAACCGGCCCAAGGCTCCGGAACATGGCGTCCCCGCCCGACACCATCACCAGCAGGTACAGCATCAGGCACGCCCATGGCACGCCCATCACCAAGCCCAGCAACGGCAAGGCGGTCCGACGGCCCGTCGTCCTCGCCCCAAGCCACATCCCCATCCAAACGAACGCCAAGCCGTCCGTCGCGAGGAACGCCATCCTCGCGCCCCAGAAGGCCACGAGCTCGCCGACAGGGGCCCCTGCCAGTCCCGCGGTACCCGGACCCCCGCCAAGACCCCACACGACGAAGCCGACGTCCGCCAACAACATCACGCCCACCGGCCCTCCAAACAGCCGGGCCAACGCCCTCAATCGCCCCGTCACCATCTCCTCCGCCCGCAGGGGCGTCGTCACCAACAACTCCATCGCCCCGCTCCTCCGGTCCTCATGGAACTGCCTCGGTGCCTCCGTCGCCATCCACGCCTTCAACACCACGTGCAACACCATCGACGTGATCACCCACAGCCAAATCACCAGCTCCGGGGACAGCCCCTCCACCCACACCACGATCCCGTCCACCCCCACCGCCAGTGCCATGACCCCCCAAACCCATCCGTCCCGCCACCCGCGCCTCCCCGCAAGCCACTGCATCGGCCCCAGCTCCAGCAACCGCGCCCTCCGCCGCCGACGCGCCTCCCTCCGGGCCTCCATCGCGTCGCCGTTCCCGCCCAGCCAACCACGCCACCCCCCGACACGACCCTCGTCGCCCCGTGCTCCCTCGTCCTTCGCAAGCCGTGCCAGCCGCCACGAGGCCCATGCCATCGACGCGACGCCCAGCCCCACCGTGAACGCCATGCCCCGTTGGTAATACATGGCAGACCGGGCGTAGCCCGAGTCAAAGGCATGGAAGTAGGCCGGCACCACGCTCGCCCAGCCCGCCACCTTGTCGAAGATGGCCGCGGCCTCGCTTCCGCCCGCGCCATTCCGGTCCATCCACCAGTACCAGATCCCGCCCAGCAACGGCACGCCGCCCCCGGCCAACAGCAAAAGCAACACCGCAAGCCCCCCGGCCCGCCTCGCGCTCGTCGTCATCGTCGAGGCCAGCAACCCCAGCGCCAGCGAGCACCCCAACGCCGACGCCAACCATGCCACCATCCGCAGGTACTCGCCCGCCGACACGCCCCCCAGCAACATCGAGACCGCCAGCATCGGCACCATCGACGCAAGGTAGAAGACCGCCCCCACCGACGACGCCGCCAGCTTCCCCAACGCCACCTCCCAGCCGCGCAGGTCCGTCAGGAACAACAACCCCAGCGTCCCCTCCCGACGCTCGCTCGCCACCACGTCCGCCGTGAGCAACGGCCCCGAAATCAACGCAAGGCAACCCGCAAGGAAGCTCGTGACCGCAAACAGCTCGCCCCCCAGCGCCCCCGCGCCCAACTCCCGCCTCAACACCGCATACCACACCATCACCACCACCGACAACAACCCGGCCCCCGTCCGCCCCCAGTACGTCCAGCGACGCCGCGACGACACCCGCATCTCCCTCTCCACGACCGGAAGCAAAGTCACCTCCGCCACCCTGCCGGGCCATGGCTATCAAGGTAAAGCTAGCGATTGAGACGCCACCATCCCTGGCTGCCGCCCATCGGTGCTCGTGCCACATGGTGGTCACCGTCGTCCGTCACGTCACCTTCCCATGGCCGCCAAGCGTCTCCTCCAAGGCTTTCACTCGCCTCAAGACGCCATGCGTCCTTGGACATCCAACGCAACACCAGCACGTCGCCATCAACGCTCGCCGCCAACGTCGGCGGCGCATTCACCTCCCGCACTACCAACGTGAAGCTGTTCGTCATCGTCGCGACCCCGTCGCCCACCAACACGTTCACCGTGTTCGTCGAGGGCCCCTGCGCCTCCGTCGGCGTCCATGCCAACACCCCGTTCGTCACCACCAGACCCGACGGGCCCGACACCAACGCCACCAACACCGCCTGCGCCGGGACGTCCACGTCCTGCGGCACCAATGCCTGCGTGTAGCCCACCAGCTCGTCGATCGTCGCGTTTGTCGCGCCGGCCAACGTCGGCGGCGCGTTCGCCTCCCGCACCACCACCGTGAAGCTGTTCGTCACCGTCGCGACCCCGTCGCCCACCGACACGATCACCGTGTTCGTCGAGGGGCCCTGCGCCTCCGTTGGCGTCCATGCCAACACCCCGTTCGTCACCACCAAGCCCGCCGGGCCCGACACCAACGCCACCGACAACGCCTGCGCCGGGACGTCCCCATCCTGCGGCACCAACGCCTGCGT
>CAIYFP010000078.1 GCA_903925515.1 uncultured Verrucomicrobiota bacterium | reverse complement strand
GGTTGGGGGTGGGCGCGGGGCATGGTTGTTGGCGGTGGTGAAGGGGCGCATGGCCGTGGGCGGGGGCGGGGTGACGGTGGAAGCGGGGCCCGGGGACTTCGTGGTGGTGCCGGCGGGGCTGGGGGGTGCGACGCTGGACGCCGGGGCGGGGGCGGAGTGGTTGCAAGCCGTGCGGGGAGTGGAGGGAGGTTGAGCATGGGCGGTGATTGGGCAGAAGCGGGGGGCGAGAGGGGGGTGCGGCCTGGATTGCGGTGGGGGATGGTGGTGGCGCGGAAGGAGAGGCGCTGGTGGCCATGGGCGCTGGGGTTGGTTTGGCTGGCGATGGTGATGTCCGTGATGATGGCGGTGCCGTGGTTGGGCGGGGCCCGCCTTCCGGACGGCAGCGGATGGCGGATGAGCGGGTGGGATTGGGTTCGATGCTGGTTTCATGATCGTTCGATGGGGGTCCCGGGAAGCGAGGGGTTCCGGGCGGACCTTGGGGCATGGCAAAGGCGGCGGGAGCTGGAGCCGGGCTCGAGCATCGCGATGCGTGGGTACTTGGACTCCTTGCTGACGTCGGGGGATGCGAGCCGGGCGGAGTGGTCGATTGGTCTGGTGCTGGGGCGGGCGTTGGTGGGGCACGGGGGCACGAACGAGGGGGATGTGGGGCGATTGTTGAGGGTTTCGCTGCGTGTCGTGGATGATCCGGAGGCGTGGCGCGAGGCGGGCCGTTGGGTGGACCGGATGGGGCATGGAGATCGGGCCTTGTATCTGGCGACGGCGGCGGACCATGGGGACTGGGAGGAGGTGGGGAGGGGATTGGTGGGATGGGAGCCGGCGGACGAGCTTGGCGGGTGGGTGGCGAAGGTACACGGGTGGATGAACGCGGGTGAAGGGCTGGCACTCGGGGAAGCGGTGGTGAAGCGGGCCCGGGCAGCGGGGAGGCAAGGCGAGGCCGGGGCCATGATGTTGCGGGTGTGGCTGGCGGGCGCGGTGGCCCGGCGGGACGGGAGGATGGCGGGGGCGGCGCTTGATGCGATGAGGGATGCGGGGAGCGCGAGGTTGTTGGATTACCTGCGGGAGGATTCGGTGCGGTTGGCGGCGGCAACGGGGGCGATTTCGGGGAGTCGCGCGGCGCAGGGGTGGCCAACTGCGAGGGAATGGCGCGAGGTGTTGCCGTGGACGCGATGGCTTCGCGGGCATGGTCAGTTGTTGAGGGCGCGTTCGGAGCTGGAACGTGCGGCGCTGGAGTGGGACGGGCGTGCGCAGTGGCTGGAGGTGGCAGGGGAGGCGATACGCGAGCAGGACTGGGATTTGCTGCTGGCCTTGGGGGGGCACTTGGTGGACGGGACGCGGCGGGTTGGGGATTGGGCGGGCATGGGGCATGCGTTGAAGGCGATGGGGCTGGAAGGGCGGGAGCGGTGGCATGAGTCGCGGCGTGAGTGGGAGTTGCGTGCGCGTTCTGCGCCACCGAGAGAGGGCTGGATGATGAGGTGGTGCTTGTTGTTTGACCGGCTGGGGAAGGTGTCGGAGGCGGGTCCATGGCTGGCGGTGATGGAGGGGGACGAGGGCGGGCGCGTGGAATATTGGAGGATGCGGGCGAAGGTGGCGTTGGCATGCGGGGATCGGGAAGGGTGGCTGAGGGCGGTGACGCGCGCCGCGCAATTCTCGCCGGGGGACACGGAGCTCGCGATGGACCGGGCGTTGGGTGGCTTGGTGTTGGGCCGGGAGCCTGAGAGGATCCTGAACGACCTTGAGGGGGGCGGGGTCGTGCTGAAGGGGGGAGGGCGCGGGCGGTTGTTGACGGCATGGGCGGAGGCGCGCGCGGGGTTGCACAGCAGCGCCGAGCCGTCGTTCCAGGACCTGGAGCAGGTGTTGAAGGACCCGGACGACAGGGCGCTGCTGGGCTACGCGTGGTTTGAGATGCTGTTGAAGGGAGGGCGTGACGACGAGGCGTGGCGTCGATACGGGATGCTGGAGATGGGGAGGTTGCCGGCGCCGTTGGTCCAGTGGGCGGAGAAGGAATCGGCGTTGCTGGCGAGGCGGGTGGCGAAGGCCAAGGCGGCGCGGGAGGCGGCGGAGGGGTGGGGTGCGAGGGGCAAGGTGGCATGGGAAGGGAAAGGGGAACGATGAGGAGGGAGAGGGCCGTGGCGGGGGTGGGGCAGGCGGGCCGTGCAGGCATCGAGTTGGCCGGGCGGTCGTGGGGGGCGTGGGTGCGGTGGACGCGGTGGGCGTTTCGGCTGGGCGGCGGCGTGAACACGGCGCGCGAGGTTGGGGCGTTGGGATTGATTGCGTTGGGGACGCTGGTGACGGAGCGGGGAAGGGCGTCCCGCGTGATGGGGCGGTTGGTGCAGGAGCAGGTGCTGCGGGCGGGGGTTCGCTTGCTGCCGCTGGTTTGCTTCCTTGGGGTGGCGATGGGGGCGGTGATCGTGGGGCAGACGACGCTGTTGCTGGAGCAGGTGGGGCAGGGGGCGGTGTTGGGGCCGTTGCTGGCGACGGTGGTGGTGCGGGAGTTGGCGCCGTTGACGGCGGCGTTGGTGGTTTTGGCGCGGGTCGGGACGGCGACGGTGGCGGAGCTTGGGATGTCGAGGGCGAGCGGCGAGGTGGAGGCGTTGGAGGTGCTGGGAATCGACCCGGTGCATTACCTTGTGGTGCCGCGGCTGGTGGGTTTCTCGGCGGCGGTGGTATGCCTTGCGGTTTATCTGGTTTTGGTGTCGTTGGGGACCGGGTATGTGGTGGCGTTCGTGCGGGGGTTGGAGCTGAGGCCGATGGAATTTGCGGGCATGGTGGCGGGGGCATTGTCTTGGGTGGACTTCCCGTTGGTTGGGTTGAAGACGGCGGGGTTTGGGGCGTTGACGTCGATGGTGATCTGCTACCACGGCCTTGCGCGGCCGCTGCGGATGGAGGAGGTGGGGGAGGCGACGACGCGGACGGTGGCGCACACGTTGGTGGCGTGCCTTGTGTTCGATGCCGTGTTCATGCCGGTGTATATGGTGCTGTGACGAACATGAACGAGGCCGAGACGATCCTGGAGCTGGAGTCGGTGGTGATCCGGGGCCGATGGCGGGACGGCGTGGAGGCTTTGCCCGGGCCGTTGAGCCTGCGGGTCAGGCGCGGGGAGACGTGGCTGGTGTTGGGAGGGATGGGCTCGGGCAAGAGCGCGTTGCTGGAGGCGATGGTGGGGCTCCGTGCCTTGGGTGGGGGCACGGTGCGTGTGTTTGGGAGGGAGCTTTCTGGGCTGAAGGGCGCGGAGCTGGCGGCGATGCGGCGGCGGATGGGGTTGGTGTTCGAGGGGCGCGGGCGGTTGATGTCGGGGATGACGGTGCTGGAAAACGTGACGTTGCCGGTTTGCTACCATGGGAACGTCGATGTGGAGGCGGCGGCGGTGGAGGTTGGAGGGTGGATGGAGGAGATGGAGCTGGAAGGGTTGGCGGATGTTGGGGTCGGCAGGCTCGGCATGGCGTGGGCACGGCGGGTGGCGTTGGCGCGGGCGGTGGTGCAGGGACCGGAGCTGTTATTGCTGGACGATCCGATGGGTGGGCTGGACCCGGTCCATGCGCGGTGGTGGCGAGGTTTCCTTGGGCGGCTGCGGGACGGCCATCCTCGCCTTGGGGGGCAAGGGGTAACCTTGGTGATGGCGACGGGGTCGCCTCGGGCGCTGATGGGGCTGGCGGGGCGATGTGCGGTGATGACCGGGGAGGGGTTGCGGGACGTGGGGGGGTGCAAGGATGCTCTGGGGCGGGACGAGGCGTGGACGGATGAGGGTGACGGCGAGGAATAAGGAGGAGGGCGCATGGGATTGCAGGACTTGACACCGCAGTTGAGGACCCGGATGGGGCGGGTGGAATGGTACGTGGGATTGTTTCTTGGGACGACGGCGATGCTGATGGTGCTGGCGTTCGGGTTGTACCTGAAGCGGACGGCGGAGGCGCGTGGGTGGTTCGTGGTGGAGGTGCCGTACTTCACGTACCTGCCTGATGCATCGGGGCTGCGGCCGGGGTCCGCAGTGAACCTGATGGGGTTCAAGGTGGGCGAGGTGACGGAGGTGACGGCCATCGACCTTCAGCAACGCACGACATGGGATTTCCTTGCCACGAATGGGTACAGCGTGTTCGTGGGGTTCCGGATCCGGGCAGACGCGCGGTCCGAGTTCCCGGGATATGTGAACAGCGACTCGAGCGTGCGGATAGCGGGTTTCCCGGTGGATTTGTTGGGCGGAACATCCTTGGAGGTGAGGCAGGGGACGCCGCAGGGGGTCGTGACGTACGGCAAGACAGCGGATGGAAAGCCGGGGGTCTTGATGGCGAGGTTCGCGTTTGGCCCGCCGGGCATGGAGCGAACGAACCAGTCCCTGCGGTATGAGCCCGTCAAGGGCTCGAAGGGTTATTTCCTGAGGTTGGAAGAGGCGGAGACGTTGGTTGCCGAGGCGCAGCGGGTGGTGCGCAGGCTGGAGAACATCGCGCAAACGGTGGACGAGCGCCTGCCGTTGATGTTGTCCGAGCTGCAACAGACCTTGGAGGTCACGCGTTCGGCGTTGCCTGGCATCACGAACCAAGTTGGGCAGGTGCTGGAGACGGCGCGGCTGACTCTGCCCGGCCTGACGAACCATCTTGGGGCAGTGTTGTCCAACACCCGCGACCTGACGGCCCAGCTCCGGGATACATGGCCGATGTTGACGAACACATTGGACCTGACGTTGACGGCGTCCCGCCAGTTGGTGACCAACATCAACGGGGTGATCCCGACCTTGGCGTCGAACGTGAATGTCACCCTGACGAACGTGAACGTGATCCTTTCCCGCGACACGAACATCACGGCCAACACCTCGGCGTTGGTTTCCAACGTCAACCAGGTCATCACGCGCCACTGGTTGTTTCGGTCGGCCTTCAAGGAGAAGCCGGAGCCGTCGTTGGCACCGCCCCCGCCGCGGCCACGGAAGGGCGCGGCGACGCCTCGCGGGGCCGGGGCGGGGCCCTGATCCGCGGCCGGGTGCGGACGCTTGCAAGGGAGGAGCGGCTGCCGGAACGTCGCGCCGTATCGAATGAGCGCGCTGAACTTTGCGATCGTCGGGGCGGGCGGGATCACGTTGCAGAACCATCTTCCGGGGCTTGCGCTGTGTTCCGAGGTCAGGGTTCGGGCCGTGTGCGACGCGAATCCTGCGACGCTGGAGCAGGCACGGTCGAGCACGGGGGCGCCGGTGGCGTCGGGGGACTGGCGCGAGGTGGTGGGGCGGGACGACGTGGACGCGGTGATCATCGCCACGCCGAACTTCCTGCATCCGGAGATCGCGGTGACGGCGGCGCGGGCGGGGAAGCACGTGTTGTGCGAGAAGCCGCTGGCGTTGAACGCGGCGGATGCGCGCCGGATGGCGGAGGAGGCGGACCGGGCCGGGGTGCGGCACATGACGGCCTTCACGTACCAGTTCGTGCCCGCGATGCGATACCTGCGGCACTTGGTGGCGCGCGGGGACCTTGGGCGTCCGTATCATTACCGGTCGTGCCGCCTCCAGGACTGGGGCACGCGCAACCTTGGCTGGCGGCAGCAACGGAAGTGGGCGGGCACGGGGGAGCTGGGGGACATGCTTTCGCACCGGATCGATTTTGCGCACCAGTTGGTGGGGCCGATGCGGCGGCTGGTGGCGAACGTGATGAACCTGACGCCGGTGCGAGGGGGAGCGCCGAACGACACGGACGACTGGGTGGCGATCCTTGCGGAGTTCGAGAGCGGGGCGAGTGGCGTCCTCGAGAGCTCGAAGCTGGCGTCGGGCCGGAACGAGTCCTGGCGGTCGCTGGACTCCGTCGAGATCAACGGGAGCGAGGCGTCGTTCGAGTTTACGACCGGCCGATGGAACGAGCTGATGGCCGGAAAGGTGGGCGGGCCGGGCATGGCGAGGCTGGAGGTGCCGCGTGAATTCTGGGTCTGGCCGGGCTCGCCGCGAGACCCGGGCGTCGGGGATCCGTTGGTGAGCTTTCGCTACGACCAGGCGATCGAGTTCGTGAACGCGATCCGGGAACAGCGCCCCTGCGCGGTGACGTTCCATGACGGGGCGCGGGCGCAGGCGGTGATGGACCTTGCGGTGCGGTCGGCCGAGACGGGCCGATGGGTGGAGCTGTCGGAGGCGTGACCGAGGGGAGGATGCATGAATGAGTTGAGGACGGCGGTGGTGACAGGGGCCGGGAGCGGCGTGGGGCGAGCGACGGCCTTGAAGCTTGCGGGGGAAGGATGGCGCGTGGCGTTGGTGGGGCGCAGGGAGGTGGCGCTGCGCGAGACGGCGGCGATGGCGCATGGGAGGGGGGAGTTCCTTGTGGAGCCGTGCGACGTGGGCAAGCCGGGGGAGGCGCGCGCCATGGCGGCGCGTGTGCTCGCGGCCATGGGCGCCGTGGATGTGTTGGTCAACGCGGCGGGGACCAATGTTCCCGCGCGGGCGCTGGAGGTGCTCTCGGACGACGACTACCACCTGATGATCGACGCGAACATGAACGGAGCGTTTTACTGCGTGCAGGCGTTCCTGCCCGGGATGCGGTCGCGGGGAACCGGGACGGTGGTGAACGTCGTGTCGGACGCGGGGAAGCAGGCGTCGCCGAAGGCGGGGCCGGGCTACGTGATGAGCAAGTTCGGGATGGCCGGGCTGACGCAGGCGATCAACGCGGAGGAACGCGGGCGTGGCATCCGGGCCTGCGCGATCTTTCCCGGGGACATCGACACGCCGCTCCTTGATCGTCGCCCGGTAGTGCCGGACGCGGCGGCTCGGTCGCGGATGATGCGGCCGGAGGACGTCGCGGATTGCGTGCTGACGTGCATCCGGATGCCGATGCGGGTGGTGATCGAGGAGATGCTGGTGCGGCCGCGGTAGGCGTGGGAGTCGTTGGGGATGGGCGTCTCGGCGCGGCAATTCGAGGAGATGCGGCGGCGCTTGGCCGGCAGCCGGGCCGTGGAGTCTGCCGGGCTGCCGGGCCGGGACGTTCCGGTGGCGCGGGTGGTCCTTGGGGTGGACCCGTCGTTGAGGGGGACGGGCTGGGGGGTGGTGCGGGTGGATTCGGGACGGATGAGCGCGGTGGCTTACGGGACGGTGAAATGTCCTGCCGGGTGGGAGCGGACGCGTTGCCTTGCACGGATTCACGAGGCTTTGCGGGACGCAATCCGGGAGCACGGGCCGGAGGTATGCGCGGTGGAGGGGTTGTTTCATGCGCAGAACCTCCGGACGGCGCTCGTGATGGGGGAGGCACGCGGGGCGTCGATGGCGGCGGTTGCGATGGCAGGGCTGGGGGTGTTCGAGATGGCGCCTCGGAAGGTGAAGCTGGCGGTGGCGGGACACGGCGGCGCGGCCAAGGCGGGCGTGGGGCGAATGGTGCAGCGGTTGCTGGGGCTGGACGACGCGCCGGGGCCGGACGCGGCCGACGCGTTGGCGGTGGCGATTGCGTACGTGCATGAGGCCGGGCGCGTATCGACGAACCCGCCGCGGCGGGTGTGAGCGGCGGTTGGGCGGCGAGCGGACGTTCGGAGCGACTCCTTGCCCCGGGCCGTGCCGCGGGGGAACCTTCGGCGATGGATGCACTGATTGCGCAGCTGGAGAGGCACCTCCGCGCGACGCCGCGGCTTGGGAAGGATGTGTACATCGCCCGCACGGCCGTGGTCCTCGGGGACGTGGAACTAGGGGACCGGAGCAGCGTGTGGTACGGGGCGGTGCTGCGGGGCGACATCAACCGGATCGTGGTGGGCGAGGAATCCAACATCCAGGACAACGCCGTGCTGCACCTTGCGGACGACTACCCGTGCATCGTGGGGAGGCGGGTGACGGTGGGCCACTCGGCCAACGTCCATGCGTGCACGATCGGGGATGAATGCCTTGTTGGCATGGGAGCGACCGTCCTGGACGGGGCGATGATCGGCGAACAATGCCTTGTGGGAGCGAATGCGTTGGTCACGCCGGGCACGCGGATCCCGCCGGGCTCGATGGTGCTAGGCGCCCCGGCGAAGGTGGTCCGGGCCTTGACGACGGAGGAACGCGCGGGCCTTGCGCATTGGGCGCACAAGTACGTGGTCAACGCCGCATATTGCCTCCGGAACGGGTTGCATGGGGGCGTCCCGCTGTCCGGGACCGGGGGCCATGCAGACGGGCGCGGGGACTTGGTGGTCCCGGGCTAGAGCCTTGCGAAGAGCCGGTTGGCTTCCTCGAGGGTTTCCTTGGACCCGATGTCGTACCAGATGCCCGGGATGCGCCACGACAACACGGGCTGGCGCGGGTAGATCCATTGGATGAGGCGACCGGGTTGGTCCGGGTTGTTGCCCTCCGCGAGGTATTGGCGGACCAAGGCAAGGCACCTGCGCGGGTAGTAGTACAGGGCAATGCCGATCAGGGTGGAGAGGGGGTGTTCAGGCTTCTCGACGAAGCTGGTGACCCTGCCGGAATCGTCCACGTCCACGACGCCGTACTTTCGCGCCTGCTCGAGGGTGCCGACGTCATGGACGCCCAGGACAACCTGGTCGTGTGCCTTGCAGAACGTTCCGAACTCCGTGATGGGCTGGCTGAAGAGGTTGTCGCCGGCCACGACGACGAGGTCGTCGTCGATCGCCTCCCTTTCAAGGACAAGGCTGAGGTCGCCGATGGCGCCGAGCTTGTTGGCGTCCGAGGTGGAGCCGTCGTTCACGACGCGGATGTCCACGGCGCCCTTGCTGGCCCGGTAGGCATCGGACCATGACTGGAAATGGGAGGCGAACTTCGCGTTGGTCACGACGATCACGCGGTCGAGGCCCGGCATGGCCTTCATGTTGTCCAGCACGTGATCCACCATGGGCTTGCCAGCCACCGGCAGCAGCGGCTTGGGCTGCGTCAACGTCAACGGATGAAGGCGGGTGGCATAGCCCGCCGCCAAGATCAATAGCTTCATGACTCTCCCGCAAGGCTTCCGTGTTTCCGCCATGGCGCAAAGCAGAGATTTGGGCCGGGTTTGAGCCATGGCGCGCGCCGGACCGCGGTCCGAGGCACGCCGGAGGCTCGACACCCGGGCACGCGCCCGTATCCTCGCCGCCCTTGATGAACAAGACTCCGCACGTTGCCATCGTGGGAGCCACCGGCGCCGTGGGCGTCGAGATGCTCCATGTCCTCGAACGCCGCCAATTCCCGGTCGGCAACCTGACGCTGCTGGCGTCGGCCCGGTCGGCGGGCAAGTCGCTCCCGTTCCATGGCCAGGACACTCCCGTGAAGGAGTTGACCCGGGACAGCTTCGAGGGGATCGACATCGCCCTCTTCTCGGCCGGCGGCTCCATCTCGCGCGAGTTTGCGCCGGCGGCGGCGGCGGCGGGATGCGTTGTCGTGGACAACTCGTCCGCGTTCCGGCAGGACGACTCGGTGCCGCTGGTGGTCCCCGAGATCAACGCCGACGACGTGCGCGGCCACCGGGGGATCATCGCCAACCCGAATTGCACGACGGCGATCACGTTGATGGCCCTCTACCCGCTGCATCGTGCCTTCGGGGTTCGCCGGATCTTTGCGTCCAGTTACCAGGCGGTGTCCGGCACCGGGGCCAAGGCGATCGAGGAGCTGCAGCGGCAGGTTGGCGAACTGGTCTCGGGCCAGCCCGTGACTCGGGAGGTGTACCCGTACCAGATCGCGTTCAACGTGTTGCCCCAGGTGGATTCATTCCTGCCTGACGGCTACACGAAGGAGGAGATGAAGATGCAGAACGAGGGTCGCAAGATCATGCACCATCCGGGCTTCAGGGCGTCCGTCACCTGCGTGCGCGTCCCCGTGTACCGGTCGCATTCCGTGGCGGTCACTGCCGAGTTCGAGAAGCCCGTCTCCGTCGGGGCCGCGCGCGAGGTCCTTTCCACGGCGCCCGGCCTTGACGTCGTTGATGAGCCGGCCCGGCAACGTTACCCGATGCCTTTGTTCACCTCGGGGAAGGACCACTGCGAGGTCGGGCGACTCCGGATGGACTGCGCGATGGAGAACGGGTTGTCGTTCTGGGTTTCGGGCGACCAGTTGCTGAAGGGCGCGGCGCTGAATGCCGTCCAAATCGCCGAGGTCCTCCTGCGGGCCTAGTGTCGTGTCTCACAAATGGCTGGTGTTTCGCCGCGAGGGATTTTCGTGTCCGACGAGGCGCGAGTGACGAGCAGACC